>NZ_JACJDX010000010.1:0-137987 GCF_014163775.1 Shewanella sp. SR43-8
TGATAATTTATTTTTCTTTAGCTAAAACGAAATATAATATTTTGGTGGTTACTCTATCTTATGTGTTTTTATTTCTTGGTTTGGTTGCAACAGGCTCTAGAGGAGGAACTGTTATTTTAATATTTTGTACACTTCCCTTTTTAATTTATATGAGAACAACGGGATTATTTAAATATATAATGGCAGTTTCTATTATGTTCATACTTTCCTTGGCTTGGGTGTATTGGGAATTTGTTAGTAATTTTATGGGGCGATTACTATTTTTTGATTTAAATAACTCAAGCGAGGCTACCAGAATTAGTATGTATGAAAATTTATTTTATTTTTTAAAATTTGAGAACTCATTAAATCTACTTTTAGGTCTCGGTAATTTGAATTACTTATATCCAGAAAAAGGATTTTATCCGCATAATTTGATCATCGAATTAGTAGTTTATCATGGCCTTATTTACTTTTTTATTGTTGTATTCTTTTCGATTTATGCATTGTACAGTTTTATATCAAAACCATTGATGTTTAAAGTTTTATCTGTTTTCATACCTATAGCAATTGGCACTATGCTATCAGGAGATCTCACTGATAATTATATTGTTTTTTTGTTCATACCTGTTCTGTTTTTTTACTCTAATAAAGATGAGTTGTTTAATGATTAATAGTTATAAAAACGTTTTAATTCTAGCCCCGCATACAGATGATGGGGAGTTAGGTGCAGGTGGCACTATTAGTAAGTTAATTGAAAATGGTGCAAAGGTTACTTATGTTGCATTTTCGACGGCTCAAGAATCTGTACCTGAAGGGTTTCCAAAGGAAATACTTAGTAAGGAAGTTAAAAATGCAACAACTAAATTAGGAGTATCGAAAGAAAATTTAATAATTCTTAATTATCAAGTTAGACGTCTAAATTATTTCAGACAAGAAATATTAGATGAGTTAATCCAACTAAAACGTGACAATTCATTTGATTTAGTTTTGACCCCATCATTGCAAGACATACATCAAGATCATGCGACTATTACTCAAGAGGCAGTTCGAGCCTTTAAAAATATAACAATACTTGGTTATGAATTAATTTGGAATAATTTATCTTTCGATACTACTTGTTTTGTGAAGCTGGATGAAATGCATGTTGAAAATAAGTATATGGCTTTACAATGCTATGAATCGCAATCGAGTCGAGATTATATGAGTCGCGATTTTATTTATTCCTTAGCAAAAACTAGGGGGGTTCAAATTGGCTCTAATTATGCCGAATGTTTTGAGGTAATACGATGGGTTATAAATTAAAAAGAACAATTTCCTTGTCAGAAATTGCAAAAAAAACAAATTTAGAATTAAAAGGTTTTGACATTACTATTAATGGGGTAGGTTCTTTTTTTGAGTATGAATTTAGTGAATTAAGTTTTACTAAAGATTTAAAAGGCCTTAAATTGAATACTGCTTTGGTCGTAGATAAAGAGGCTACCCTTGAGCATGAAGATAAAGTTGGTTATTTGCTGAGCGAAAATCCAAGGCTGGACTTTATTCGTATTTTATCTTTGTTAGAATCTAGTATCGGTTTTGTGACGTATGATTATCCTAGTGAGATCCATCCAAGTGTAAAGCTTGGTAAAAATGTTGTGATAGAAGATGGTTGCCACATCGAAGCAGGAGTCATTATAGAACATAATGTTGTTATACATTCTGGAACTCGTATAGGTAAAAATACAAGAATTCGATCTTGTTCATCCATTGGAAGTGATGGCTTTGGGTTTGAAAGGTTAGATGATGGTATACCAATTAGGTTCCCTCATCTAGGGGGGGTTGTTATTGGTGAAAATGTCGAAATAGGCAGTTGTACCACAATAGCTTGTGGTACTTTATCTAATACCGTAATAGATAATTTTGTAAAAGTAGATAATTTAGTTCATATTGCACACAACTGTCATATTAAAAAGGGGGCATTTATTATTGCATGTGCAGAATTAAGTGGAGGTGTTATTGTTGGTGAGAATGCATGGGTTGCACCAAATAGCTGCACACATCAAAAAGTAACTATTGGGGATAATTCATTAGTTGGTTTAGGGGCTGTCGTGACAAAAAATGTTCCGGATAACACTGTGTTTGCTGGTAACCCTGCAAAAAAAATTAGGGATCTCTAGTGCAGGATTTTGATTAACATCAGGTTAAATCTTATTTTTAAAATGATTTATATCAAGGTTGAAATTAAGTACCTATTAATAAAATATTCTATTTAGAATAATGATTAAAGAATCTAATAAATGAAAGTAATGGTTATTGGCTCGGGGACAATGGGAACTGGCATCGCGCAATTAATGATGGCTAACAATTCTGTTTCTGAGTTAATTATATATTCTAGGGATGCTTTGAAACTAGAAATATTGAATGATAAGTGTATAAGTAGCTTAAATCGATTGGCAGCTAAAGGGAAAATAGATTTAAAAATAGTAAAAAATGCATGTAATAAAACGATTTTATCTACTGATATATCTAATGCAGCTTGTGTTGATTTAGTTATAGAGGCCGTTTCTGAAAGTTATGAAGTTAAATATTCTTTAATAGATGTAATATCAGAGTATCTATCTAGTGATACATTATTTGCCACAAATACATCATCCTTGTCGGTTACAGCTTTAGCATCGCGATTGCCTTACCCTGAAAGAGTTATAGGTTTACATTTTTTTAATCCAGCTCCAATAATGGAGTTAGTGGAAGTAGTAAAAGGCTTAGCTACATCATCAGGTACAATTAATGAAGCCGTAAAATTTGCATCCGTTTTAGGGAAAAAAGCAATTGTTGTAAATGAGTGTCCTGGATTTGTAGTAAACAGAATGCTAATACCAATGATAAATGAAGCAATTTTCATTTTAGCAGACGGTGTAGCAACCAAAGAGGATATAGACAAGTCAATGATTCTAGGTGCACATCACCCTATGGGGCCTTTAAAGTTGGCTGATTTAATCGGAAATGACGTTATATTATCAATTATGGATACATTATATCATGAAACAGGTGATAGTAAGTTTAGAGCTTCGCCATTACTTCGTAAAATGGTGAGAGCAAATCATTTAGGAAAAAAATCAAAATTAGGATTTTATAGTTATTGAAATAATATCTATAATAATCATTAGTCTTTAACTATTGATTTTATCGTTTTTACTTAGCAATAAAGCTAAATTCCAGTCTCAAATAACTAACTTAATAGGCGCTAACTTTGAATATTTGGTATATCCACCCTTATGCAGGAAGCCCTAAACATGGTATGTCTTTTAGACCTTACTATTTAGCTAGAAATTTTGATAAAGTGGCTTGTACAACAACTGTAATTTCATCACTTCATCATCATTTATCTGATCTTAAAATAAAGAGTCCTGGTCTTGTAGATGTTGAAGGTGTAATGTACTACCTTGTAGGTACCCCTCTATATTCGGGTAATGGAGTTAAGCGCATAATCAATATGTTAGCTTTTGGAATTGGTTTATTTAAGTCTGAATTTCGAAAGTTTAGCGAAACTAACAAACCAGATATTATAATTGCATCTACAGCCCACCCTTTTCATATATTTGCTGCTAAATATTACGCAAAAAAATATAATGCAAAACTGATTTTAGAAGTTCGAGATATATGGCCGCTTAGTCTCCAAGAGCTTGTTGGAATATCTAAGTTTCATCCGTTAAGTATTATAATTGACTTTTGTCAAAAATACGCTTATAAACACTGTGATTATTGCGTTTCTTTACTTGAGAATTCAGAGCCTTTATTTATTAAAGAAGGTTTGAAAAAAAACTCATTCGTTTGTATTTCTAATGGTATTGAACTGAGTGATAACTCATCACCCAAAGACGAACGGCTGCTATCGGATTTAGAATCTAAATTAAATAAGTTTGATACTGTTATCGGCTATACTGGTGCACTAGGCATACCAAATAACCTTGCACCACTTATTGAGGCCTGTAAACAGTTGGAAAAGTACAACATAGGTGTCTTACTTGTTGGTGATGGTATTGAAAAACAAAAACTAATTACTAGAGTTCGTGAATTGGATCTTGAAAATGTAGTGTTTTTTGGAACAGTTGCCAAAGATCAAATCCAACATATAGTTTCATATTGTGATGCCATGTTTATTAATGCCCAACCTAAAGAACTTTATAAGTACGGTATTTCACCAAATAAAATATTTGATTATATGATTAGCAATAAGCTAGTATTTAATGGAATTGACTCTCCTAATAATCCAATGGAGAAAGCGGGGTGTGAGATTCGTTTTTGTGCTAGCTCTCATACAGATTTAGCATCTAAGATCATTGAGTTTCATCAAATAAAACCTAGTAGAACGATTGAGTCAGCAAAATTTGTAGAAAAAGAATATACGTACGAAAAACTTGCAGCTAAGTATATCAATTTGTTTAGAAGGCTCTTGAAATAATGAAAGTCATTTTAACTGGTTCAAATGGTTTTGTTGGCGGTCATTTGTTAGCTTTCTTACGTGCTATTAAGTTTGAAGTTATTGTGGTAAGTTCAACCAAAAATAGTAGTAATAGTAGTAATAGTATTGATTTTTCATATGAAGATTTTTTCAATAATAAGTTTTGCTGTGATGGCGTTGATACCTTTATTCATATTTCTGGTGCGGCACACCGCACCTTTTCTGATGAAGAAGCAAGAAACATAAATTATATTCTTACAAAAAAAATTGTAGATAAATGCGTTGGATTGAAAATACCTAGAATTATTTTTTTAAGCTCTGTCAATATGTATAAAGAGCAAAGAAGTAGGGTTGACTTAACTACTAAAATTTGCAAGGAATTAATTAATACATCATCTACAAAACTACAAGCTGAAGATTACATTAGGTCAATATCCTCTAAAGACCTCATTAAATTTGTAATTATCAGAAGCCCTCTCATTTATGGTTTAGGCGTTAAAGCTAACTTTGCCTCATTAATGCGGTTCGTAGGCGGTGGTTTGCCATTACCTTTTAGGTCAATTAAAAATAATAAACGTAGTTTGGTATCGGTTTATAACTTAGTTGATTTAATCAAGGTTTGTATTGATCATCCTCAAGCAGTCAATCAAATTTTTTTAGTTTCTGACGATAATGACTTATCAACCGCTGAAATGGTTGCCTTAATGGCTATGGTGCAGAATAAGACAAACTTAGCTTTACCTGTGCCTGTTTGGTGCTTTAAGTTAGCAGGGAGATTTCTTAACAAGCGTGACGTGATTGATAGATTGACGGGTTCATTGCAGTTAGATATTACTCATACAAAAAATACTCTTAATTGGAAACCGCCATATTCAGTTGAACATGGTTTTAAACTCGCCGCTAAAAAATAATTTTTTGGATATATAAATGATACGTTTACTCGACTTTTTGTTTTCACTTTTGGGCTTGCTTTGCTTCCTGCCATTTCTATTTGTTCTATACATTATTGGTTTGTTTGATACTGGTTCACCTATATTTACTCAAGAACGGGTTGGTCGTAACAAAAAGCCATTCACGTTAGTGAAGTTTAGAACAATGACCGTTGATACTGCATCGGTTGCCAGCCACTTAGCCAGTACCACATCAATTACTCCTTTCGGTGGTTTTTTACGAAAAACAAAGTTAGATGAACTCCCGCAGCTTTGGAATGTGCTAAAAGGCGAAATGAGTTTAGTTGGTCCTCGTCCTGGTTTGTTTAACCAAGAAGAGTTAACCCAAGCTCGTGATGCTAAAAATGTTTTTGCTGTTCGCCCTGGTGTTACAGGACTTGCCCAAGTAAGCAAAATTGATATGTCGACTCCTGAGCTACTTGCTAAAACAGACCGCGAAATGATTGATACTCTTACGATTGCTAGTTACCTTAAATATATATTAATGACAGTTACTGGCAGTGGTAGTGGAGACCGAATTAAATAATGATTTTCTAATATTTAATTAGTTATAGTATTTTAAACATATTTTATTTTTCTGTTCTTATAAGTTGTAGTAAATGAACATTCCCTTGCTTAAGGAGCAAAAGATGGATTTTTTGCAAATCATTTTTTCTTTATCACGCGCTAAAAAACGCTTAATTAGCCTTATTGTCGATTCTTTATTTTTAATGGTAGCTTTTTTCGGCGCATTATTAGTCCGACTTGATGATGTTAACGTATTGAGTAACAGTGCCAACTGGGCTGTTATGTTGACGATTCTGCCTTTTAGTTTATTTGTATTTACAAAGCTAGGGCTATATCGCGCAGTGTTAAGATACATGGGATTACAGGCTCTTATGGCCATTTTAGGAGGCGTTGTTTTTTCAACGTTCTCACTGATATTAGTGTCATTTTATGCCAATGTTGCAATTCCTAGAACCGTGCCATTAATTTATATTGCTTTTGCCCTTGTGCTTGTTGGAGGGGCCCGTGCGTTAGTGCGTTCGTTAGTGGGCACTGGGATGAAACGTGTAGGTGAGCCTGTGATTATTTATGGCGCTGGTGTTAGTGGTCGGCAGTTATTGACCTCATTAGTACAAAGCCATGAATATTATCCGTTTGCTTTTGTTGATGATGATGAATCCTTACATGGTTCTGTGATTCAAGGAGTACATGTTCATTCCCCCTCTATTATTCGTAAATTGATTAAACAGAAAACGGCCACTAAAGTGTTATTAGCAATGCCCAGTGCTAGCCGATCTATGCGTCAAACGATATTGACCCGGCTTGAACCACTAGCGGTACAGGTATTAACTATTCCTGCTATGTCTGATTTGGTTAATGGATCCAAGCTTTATACTGATATTAAAGAAGTCGAAATTGATGATTTATTAGGGCGTGATGCCGTTGCGCCTAGACAAGATCTGTTGACTGCCAATATTAAAGACAAAGTGGTTATGGTCACTGGTGCGGGTGGCTCTATTGGCTCTGAGTTGTGCCGGCAAATATTAAAACAGTCGCCTAAAAAGTTAATTCTTTTTGAACTGTCCGAGTTCGCCTTGTATGCCATTGAACGTGAGTTGAATTCTATGGCGAAAGAGCTTGGCTTAAACGTTAGAATTTTGCCTTTGCTGGGTTCTGTGCAACGCGAGAATCGTGTTCAAGCAGTTATGGAGTCTTTTGGCGTACAAACGGTTTACCATGCTGCAGCTTATAAACATGTGCCTTTAGTTGAACATAATGTGGTTGAAGGTGTGCGCAATAATGTATTTGGTACTCTTTACACTGCTAGAGCGGCTATTGCGGCAAAGGTTGAGACTTTTGTATTAGTGTCTACCGATAAAGCGGTGCGACCAACTAATGTGATGGGCACAACCAAACGTATGGCAGAGCTAGTTTTACAGGCTTTGTCACGAGAAAATAATAAAACCCGTTTTTGTATGGTGCGGTTTGGTAATGTGCTTGGTTCATCGGGCTCGGTTGTTCCTTTGTTTAGAACTCAAATAGCTAATGGCGGCCCTGTTACTGTAACGCACCCTGATATCACTCGCTTTTTTATGACTATACCAGAAGCATCGCAATTAGTTATACAAGCTGGTGCTATGGGCAAGGGCGGAGATGTATTTGTACTGGATATGGGGAACTCGGTTAAAATTGTCGATTTAGCTCGAAAGATGATTCGTTTAAGTGGTTATGACGTTCGTAGTGATAATAATCCTGATGGTGATATCGCTATCGAGTTTAGTGGGTTGCGTCCAGGTGAAAAGTTATACGAAGAACTGCTGATTGGTGATGATGTTACCGGCACTGAGCACGAACGTATCATGACGGCAAACGAGTTATATCTGACCTGGAAAGAGTATTCTGTCATCCTTGACCGTTTAGATGCTGCTTGTCATGATTTTGACCATGAATTGATTCGAGACATTTTACTTAGTACGCCAACTGGTTTTGCACCAACCGATGGCATTTGTGATTTAGTGTATCAACAAAAAGCTAAAAATATTGCATCAGTAAAAAAAGTGATTAACATTGTTTCTTAAGTCTTCATGTTAATGTTTTTCTTTAGTTATTGTAGATGTTATTTTTGCAGATAGTTTGTTACCGTGTATTGATATCGTATTGATGATAAAGCTTTTGATCACGAATGTTTATTGTTTGCCTGAGTCTACAGCTTTTTTTGGATCATTTTGACAAGGATTGAATATGAAAGTTGTTATTCCTGTAGCAGGTTTGGGTACTCGCATGTTACCCGCCACCAAAGCCATTCCCAAAGAGATGTTGCCTTTAGTTGATAAACCATTAATTCAATATATTGTTAATGAGTGTATATCTGCAGGTATTAAAGAGATTGTGTTGGTCACCCATGCCAGTAAAAACGCGATTGAAAACCATTTTGACAAATCTTTTGAGCTTGAGTCTACGCTTGAGAAGCGGGTAAAACGTCAGCTACTTGAAGAAGTACAAGCAATTTGTCCTAAAGATGTGTCCATAATGCATGTGCGTCAAGGCGAGGCCAAAGGCCTAGGCCATGCGGTATTGTGTGCTTATCCGTGTATTGGTAATAGTCCGTTTGCTGTAGTGTTACCAGACGTTATTTTAGATGAATATACTGCTAATCAGAAAACTGAAAACTTAGCGGCGATGATAGCGCGTTATAAAGCGACATTTGCTAGCCAGATTATGGTGGCTCCCGTACCTGAATGTGACGTAAATAAATATGGCATAGCCGATTGTAATGGTGTTGAGATAACACCTGGTGACTCAGCTAAAATTAAAAGAATGGTTGAAAAACCTGACGTTGGTGAAGCTCCGTCGAATCTCGCGGTTGTTGGCCGCTATGTATTATCAGAAAAGATCTGGCGATTACTAGCTAAAACTCCAGCTGGTGCCGGAGATGAAATTCAGTTAACTGATGCGATTGATATGCTGATTGAACAAGATACCGTTGAAGCCTTTAACATGACTGGTAAGTCGCATGATTGTGGCGATAAACTGGGATACATGAACGCTTTTGTTGAGTATGGATTGCGCGATGCTAAGTTAGGTGCCGACTTCAAAAAAAGTGTTGAAAAGATTATGCTTGAACAGTAAACGTTAATGCATTGTTAACACCAAAACCAACTCTTTGTAGTTGGTTTTTTGCTTTTGCTCAATGCCTACAAGCTATGATGCGGTGTGGCTAGAACGATAAAATCTTAGTAGTAAAGCTGTACCTTGTACCTAGAAGCGATCCTTTAAGGATGTAATTCGCACTATCCGCTTAGCGGCCTAGGCACGATTATTTTTATATAATTTTTAGATTGGAGTTTTTATGTCTCGTAAGTATTTTGGCACCGATGGTGTTCGTGGAAAGGTGGGGACATTTCCTATTACGCCTGATTTTGCGATGAAGTTAGGTTGGGCTGCTGGCAAAGTATTAGCATCCACTGGTACCCAGGAAGTGTTGATTGGTAAAGATACTCGTAGTAGCGGTTATATGTTGGAGTCTGCTATTGAGGCTGGTTTGTCTGCTGCTGGTGTAAACGTAGCTTTAATTGGCCCTATGCCTACGCCTGCAGTGGCGTATTTAGCATCAACTTTTAGAGCTGATGCTGGAGTGGTGATCAGTGCATCGCATAATCCTTTTTATGATAATGGCATTAAGTTTTTCTCAAATTCTGGCACTAAGCTTAATGACGAGCAAGAGCTTGAAATTGAAGCATTGTTAGATCAAGCCCTTAATCATAATGCGATGGAATGTGTTTCATCTGATTTGTTAGGTAAAGTCCGCCGTATTACTGATGCTGCGGGTCGTTACATTGAGTTTTGTAAAGGTGTTTTTGCTAAAGATTTAACCTTAGCAGGCCTTAAGATTGTCGTCGATAGTGCTAACGGTGCGGCGTATCATATTGCGCCTAATGTATACCGTGAGTTAGGTGCTGAGGTGATTAGCATTAACGATAAGCCTAATGGCACCAATATTAACGACCATTGCGGCGCGACACATTTAGACAGCTTGCAAACTGCAGTCATGGTGCACGAAGCTGACTTAGGTATTGCGATGGACGGTGATGCTGACCGGGTGATGTTTGTTGACCATAATGGCCATGTTGTTGATGGTGACCAAATTTTATATATTCTGGCTAAAACAGCCAAGCAGCAAGGCACATTAAGTGGCGGTGTTGTTGGCACATTAATGTCAAACCTTGGTCTCGAGATCGCGTTAAAAGAAATGGATATTCCATTTAAGCGTGCCAAAGTGGGCGACCGTTATGTGGTTGAGCAATTAACAGCCACTGGCTGGCGCATTGGTGGCGAAGGTTCTGGTCATATCTTGCACCTTGACCATGCCTCTACTGGTGATGCTGTTGTGGCGTCATTATTAGTATTACAAGCGGTATTACAATCTGGCCAGTCATTAGCTGAGATAGTATCGGGTATGAAAAAGTTACCGCAAGTACTGCTTAATGTCCGCTTAACCGCTAACAATGCTGATGAAATCTTAGCGTCAGCAGCCGTAAAACAAGCAGTGATAGAAGCCGAAGCCGTACTTGCTGATAATGGCCGTGTGCTTCTGAGAAAGTCGGGTACCGAGCCTCTTATCCGCGTGATGGTTGAATCTACCGATATTGAAATGTCGCAAGCTCAAGCAGAACATATAGCTAAAGCGGTTCGGGCATAACGTTTAGGTAATGACCTGAAGACTAGCTTGTTCGCCACGGTCTAAACGTGGCGAACCTGAATTTATCTCATTACTATATTTAACCGTAATACTTGGTTTAATTCAGATCAACTTGCTGAAAGATCAATACTTTTACCTATAAAGAGAATGATAATGAATAATCATTATGGTCAATATTTAGATCGTTTAATTAACGAGGCTTAAGCATGAGAATATTGGTCACAGGTAAAAATGGCCAAATTGGTAGGTGCTTAGTTGAGCAACTTAGCATTATGTCAGATATCACCTTGTTGGCATTAGATCGTGACCAGCTTGATATTACAGACTCTATTAACGTCAATAAGGTTGTTGCTGAATTCATTCCGAATATCATTATCAATGCTGCTGCCTATACTGCGGTTGATAAAGCCGAACAAGAGCGTGAATTGGCTTATGCTGTAAATCGTGATGGCCCCTATAACCTTGCCGTTGCAGCGAATAATATCAATGCCATGATTATCCATATTTCGACCGATTATGTTTTTGCTGGCGATAGTGTTGCAGCTTATGTTGAGACTGATGACACCGAACCTCAAAGTGAGTATGGCCGAAGTAAACTCGCTGGTGAACAAGCCGTTGAACGAGCGTGTTCGCGGCATATTATATTAAGGACCGGGTGGGCATTTGCTGAGCAAGGCCATAATTTTGTCAACACCATGCTGCGCCTTACTAAAACCACCGATACCTTAAATGTTGTAGTTGATCAGTTTGGCAGCCCAACCTATGCTGGGGATATTGCCAACGCTATTATGATTATCACGAAACAGCTGGCTGATAGGAATCAAGCTTATGGGGTATATCATTATTCAGGGTTTCCTTATGTAAGCTGGCATGCTTTTGCTGAAAAGATATTCGAACTTGCGCTAGCGCAAGGTGTATTGAAACAGTCCATTCAAGTTAATCCAGTAACAACTCCAGATTACCCGACACCTGCAAAGCGCCCGGCAAACTCACGATTAAATTGTCAAAAAATCAATCAAGAATTTGGTATCGTTCAAAGTGATTGGCAAGCAGCGTTAGTCAGAATTGGACAGTATTCACGATAAAACTCATCGCTAAAACAATTCCTAATGCTATTTATAACAACTGCATTTGTGCTTGGTTACTCTGCTTTTTAATACCATCTTCGCTATATCCATGTGCCTCATCTCTTTGATACACAGCATAGTTCACCCTTGCTTATATACTTTTACCGATAATATTTTATGGAACAGATAAACTAAATCCCTGTATTTGCTCCAGTTAGTATTTCCGCTTTTCAATAGTTTCCTCCGTGTATCTATTCTCTGCGCTCGTTACCTCCTTTTATCGTCTGTTATCTCTCGCTATCTTAATCATCATCCGTTATCGCCATCTCTCTTTATCATTCCTTACCGATAACGATTTCTGCCGTGGGTATGAGTTTTCTATATTCCTGTGCTAGTGCCTGTTTGGCTTCTTCGTCGCCGTGGACGATTCTGATGTGGCTGGGTTTGTGGTGCATGCGTTTGACGAAGTTGATGAGGTTGTGTTGGTCGGCGTGGGCGGAGTAACCACTGATGGTGTGAATAGTGGCTTTAATATCAATTTTTAGTTCGTCGATATAAACGTATCCGCCTTGTGGGCCGTAGGTTTGTATGTCTCTGCCTGTGGTGCCTTTAGCTTGATAGCCGACAAACAGAACATCTGTGGTTGGTTTTGATAAAAAGCGGGCGAGGTAGTTGCTGATCCGTCCTCCTGTGCACATGCCTGATGCCGCGATGATAATGGCGGGTTTATTGACTGAATCTAAATAATTGATCACCGCGAGATGGTCTTGATGGCTGTCGATAGTCGTTAGCTGATTAAAGTCGAGTGGATGGCGTCCTTGAGCTAGTTTTCGTTTGGCTTCGTTATCCCATAGCATTTTGAATTGACGATACTTTTGGGTAAAGTTAGCCGCCATAGGTGAGTCGACGATAATGTCGATGTCTTGCCATGTCGAGTTGTTTTTATTGCGATAAATGATGTGTTCAAATTCGTAGAGTAACTCTTGAGTTCTGCCGATGCTGAAGGCGGGAATGAGCACTACGCCATTATCTTTTACGGCTTTTTCAATAATGTTTTTAAGCTGCTTGCTACGATCTTTACGGCCTTGATGATTTTTATCTCCATAGGTCGATTCAATCACCAAGGTATCTGCTTTATATGGGCTTTTGGGGCTAGCAAGTAAAGGCGCATAGCTGGCGCCTAAGTCACCAGAAAACACCACCCTATGGCTGGTCTTAGCACTGGTTTCAGCATTAGATGTCGAGCTGGCCTTAGGGCCACTTAAGTCTATTTCCACATAAGCAGAGCCGAGTATATGTCCTGCGGGTTTAAATTTAAGTTTGGCTTTGGTGTACCTTGGTGGGTTTTCTAATGTATTTATCCCCGCCGTTGTTGAAGTCAATCTTGACGATGATGATTCGCCAGGGTTGATTGGCAGTGTTATCCACTGACCGTAATCTACCGCAACAAGCAGTTTGTTGAGTCTATTAATGCAGGCTTGTATAAGTGTGGTATCGCGAGTAACCCCGACTTTTAAAGCATCTTCTATGACCAAAGGTAATAATGCTGCCGTTGCCGTTGTGGCATAAATCGGTTGGTTAAAGCCTGCTGCGAGTAAGTAAGGAATACGCCCGACGTGGTCGATATGGCAATGAGTAATAATCAGCGCTTTGATATTGTTGATATCGAAAGTGATTTGTAGCTGTTCTGCTGAACTTTGCCCGGCGGTTTCTGCCCCTTGAAATAAACCACAATCGATAAGATAGCTGCTGATATGCTTGCTGTGGTGATTCACATCCAGTTGGTGACATGATCCTGTTACGCCGTTTACCGCTCCGTGGTGAATGATCTGCATGTTAGTCCCTTAATTGTATTAAGTGCGATTAGTTAACTTAGCAGTAGGCATTGTATTTTGCGAGGTTCTGGGCTCTAGGTTCTAGGCCTCTACGCGGATAGTGCGCTGCGCTTCTGGGGACAGCTTCGCTGCTGAGAAAATAGATAACAAGCGGTATCAAGCGAACTAGACCATAGTGCGCAGTGCTTTATTTAGGTGCAATTACAATGGATCAAGTTAAAGGTCATTTATTTAAGATGATTCGATAATGACTTACAACCACCATCAACCAACCGTAAGGTCGCCGACTAAGTAAAACTTAATTCAACATTTAGCGAGATTGCTGCAAGGCCTAGTACTTAGTATTCTGCTTTTTAGGCATGATTTATTTTGGTTAGATTACTAGAGGGATTAGATTAAGAGGATAATCATTCCTGATATCACGCCGGACATCATATCGCTCACCGATCTTGGTCAATTTTAAAGGCATGCTCATGCAAACAAGTCTCTTAAACCAGATAAAAGTGATTGTCTTCACGTCAAGCTTGTAAAGTTACTTCTATGCTGGTTAGGCTGTTTCTAGTTATGAATGATATTACCTTTAGGCAACGTCATTAAACTCAGATGCAACTCGGTCGCCAAGTGCATTCAACATTTCAACTTCACCTTTAAATACCGCCACGATTATTTTATCTACTTTATATTCCATTGGGATAATCACACGCCCGTTAACGCCCACTTCGAGATTGTATAACACTTCGGCTATGGGCTTAATTGCGAGTTCTGCAGGGTAGTAAAGTACTGTTATCGTCTGTGTTGTCATAGTTGTATCCATACATTGTCTGGGGGCCCAGATGATCCTTTCTTATATCAAATAGCGTACAAACCTAGCGCTGTTATCATGATTTAACTCTTTCACAAATGAGAGGATTAACCGTACCGTATACTCAACACCTAATGAATCCGAATCATAGTCGTTTAGATGGATGCAGTAAAGCGCAACAAACCCTTATTCAACTGTTTAAAAAACAGTTGTTCTTGTTTTAGCCTATAGCTATTTTAGTGTGCGTAAAATATTGCAATCTTTTATCTGATGGCTTTTACAGTAGTAGGCGAGTGCCGCTAATAATTTCTCTAGGAGTGCAAGTTATCGCTGGTTTTTTTGATGTGAGCAAGTTGTTCGATAATGTCTTGTTAAAAGGAAGTTGTATGTTTGGTTATTTCGCGGCGTCATTCATTTTATCGCTAAGTATTATTGGGATGAATTGAAGCGAGTGCGGTGGATAACGTCACTGATTAGAGGTTTTCTCTGTAAATAACGACGGCTCCTTAGATACGGTTAGGTTAGTTAATGCACCAAGTGAAAGTCAGAACCGTGGTTTTGAAGTATTGCTGCATTACTATTGGGCGACATTAAGCTGACCGCAAGTTATTTGTATTTAGATGCCACAAAAGTTTCACCCGATGGGAAGGGGGCTGAAGGGCCATTGCATTAACTCTACGTCATTCTGGCGGTTTTGTTGCTATTGGGGAGAGGCATGGCAACTACTGATATCTGATCCCGTAACGATGGGTTTATTGCTAATGCAGGCGTAAGAGTCAAATTTGGTGATTAATCGCGTTTTACTAGTGTATGTTGATCCGTCACAAAACAGATGAACCGTCAGTCTAATACTGACGGTTCCTACTTCACTCTCATTCTCATTTTACTATATCTCCTCTTGAATTTATTTATCCTTGTTAAACAATCATTCGCATATATAAAAGATGACAATTATTGATACACAAAAAATATGCATTTATCGGTCAGTTTTGTCACACTGTTTTATTAGACTACGACACATGATAAATAACTAAAAACAACTAAAAATAGCAATAACAAGGACTCTTCATGAAAGCTTTTACTCTGGTATTAACCAGTTTAGCCATTGCTCTATCTGGCATGGCTCACGGGGCAGATATAGATGCCAAATACATTCAACGCTTAGGCCCAGTTAATCAACCGTCGGCAACGCCATTATCAAAAAGTGCTCATGCAGATGCGCTGCGAGCTAACCTAGTCGCTAACTTAGTTGCTAAGTCTGGACAAACCCAGGCAAAAACGGTTCAAGTATTTAATCAACAACTCACTTGGCAAGCAGCCTCTGCAAAGATTGAAGGAGAAGGTTGGTTAGCCTATAAGTTGCCGTTATCGACTCAGCGATTTACCCAAGGTACGTTAACCGTCAAAGGGCTTGAAAATCCGCAAGTGTATTTGAATGGGCAGTTGCTTAAATCTGCTGATAAAGTCGAACTTGAGCTGGCTAATGCTGACTATCAGCTGCTGGTGTTGGCTGATGGCCAAATGCAAGATGTGCCATTTAGCCTTGATTGGCAGGGCAAAAGTGAGGTTGATACCCTCGACTTTTCGGCCCAGAAATCACAGCGGGTGTCTGCGCAGCAATTGTTCGACTCAAAAGTTATCAGTGGCTTAACCTTATCCCCAAATGGTAAGTATCTACTGCAATCGACCATTGAATATCAAGCTAGCCAGGGTGACTCGGCTATTCAAGTGACCGAGTTACGTAAATTATCGGACAACAGTGTGATGTATCGCTGGCAAGATAATCGCCCAAGCAGCGCAGTATGGTCGAACGACAGTAAACAGTTAGCCTTTGTGGCCAATAAACAAATTCAATTACTCAATGTGGCAGATTTAACCATTAATGTTGCCGCCACTGATGTTGATAATGTGTCGGGTTTGCAGTGGTACGCTGACAGCCTGTTATTTAGTTGGCAAAAACCGTTTAAGGCCGATGAGAAAGCGACCTCAAAACGCTTTCGTGCATTAGAAGACCGCTGGAGTTATTGGCGTGATAATAGCCAAATATATCAATTAGATGTGGCTTCCGGTTTTATTCGTCAGTTAACCGATAACTCAACCAGCACAGACTTAGTTGACAGTAATCTTGATAAGAATACTGTGCTACTGACGCGATCTCCGGTTGATTATTCTGAGCCTGCGCATTCATTAACCCAACTGATAGAGTTGAGCTTAAATGACTTAACAGAAACTGTGATAGGTGAATACCGAAGCTTTAACGGTGCGATATATGCCGATGATGGTATGTATATCACTGCTGGGCCGCGTTTTATGGACGGCACAGGAATACAAGACCCCAGCATTGAAGTGAATGATTATGATGGGCAATTATATTGGCGTGATGCTAACGGTAATGTCAGTGCGTTAAGTAAAGACTTTGATCCTGCGATTGGCAGTATGACTAAGCTTGAAAATGATGATCTGATATTGACGGTAACCGAAGGCGATCGCGCACCACTGTATCTATTTGATAAAAGTAACCGCCGTTTTACTAAAATAGATAGCGGCGTGGATATGGTCGACAGCTTTAGTGTCGCCATTGAGCAATCAAGCCCAACCATAGTTGTTGCAGGCACGTCTGCTACCGTGCCACAAAAAGCCTATAAAATGACCTTGAACTCAAGTCGCAAACAGATGTTGTTTGATAGTCAACAGCTAAACTATGCCAATACCCGTTTGGGCGAGATTGAAGATTTTGATTTCACTAATCAGCATGGTCACAATATTGATGGTCGAGTGTATTTACCCGCAGACTTTGATGCCAGTAAAAAATATCCTGCATTAGTGTATTACTATGGCGGGACTTCTCCGGTCGGTCGCCACTTTACTGGGCGTTGGCCATTTAATTTATGGGCGGCCGAAGGGTATGTGGTGTATGTGCTGCAACCTAATGGGGCCATCGGTTATGGTCAAGCATTCAGCGGCCGTCATGTGAATGCATGGGGCAAATACAGCGCAGATGACATTATTGAAGGCACTAAAGCGTTTTTAAAGGCGCATAGCTATGTCGACCCTAAACGCGTGGGGAACATGGGCGCATCGTACGGTGGCTTTATGACTCTGTATTTAGCCACCAAAACGGATATTTTTGCCGCGTCAATGTCGCATGCTGGGATCAGTAATTTATCATCTTATTGGGGACATGGCTGGTGGGGTTATGGCTATTCTGGTGTCGCCAGCCGTGGTAGTTTTCCGTGGAATAACCCTGAGCTCTACGTTGAGCACAGTCCGTTATATCATGCCGACAAGATCACCACGCCGCTATTGCTGATCCATGGCAATGCCGATACTAACGTGCCAGTGGGTGAAAGCCATTATATGTACACTGCACTTAAACTATTAGGCAAAGAAGTTGAATTAGTTGAGTTTAATGGCCAAGACCATCACATCAATACGCGCCAAGCACGTTTTGACTGGTGGAATACTACTATGGCCTGGTTTGACTTAAAGTTAAAAGATGAGCCTGAGTGGTGGAATAGTCTTTACCCGGAGACAAAAGAGCAGCAGTAAAAGTAAGTGTAAAATAGCCTCGCATTGCGGGGCTATTTTTATCTAATTTGTCGAGAAACGCCTCGTGATCAGAGTGAAGGGAAGTCGCGGGTAATTCACTGCGCGAGTAAGCTATTCAGATTGATACCAGTCACACCCTAGATGCTATATTGCTATCATGTTACGGATGGACTCTATTTCTTCCTAGCGTTTTCGCTTGATAGAGGCACTTATCAGCATTGTTGATCAGTTCATCGATAGTTTCATCTTCAGTGAGCTGAGATATGCCGATACTGATGGTGACCTGGATTTGATGTTTGAGAAAGTGGATGGTGTGGTTTTGCACACTGAGGCGAATTTTTTCAGCGATGATACCTGCTTGCTCTGCCGATGTTTGTGGTAATATCACCAGAAACTCTTCACCGCCCCAACGAGCAATGCAGTCCTGTTGCCTGACATTGTCCGTAAATACTTTGGCTAATTCCATTAGCACCATATCACCTGCGTTATGGCCATATTTGTCGTTGACGCTTTTAAAATGGTCGAGATCGCACAGCAATACTGAGAGCGGTTCATGATTACGATCAATACGTGCTTTTTCTTGCTGTAATACCGCAGATGCATTGCGTCTGTTAGCGAGTTTTGTCAGCGGGTCGCTCATGGCTAATTGTTGGTATTTGGCGCTTAATTCGAGCACATTGCGGTAAAACTGCATGCTTGAATATTCGTATAATGCAGATAAAAATGTCATGGTTAAAAATGACAGTATCAGGCGAAGTTTAAATTCTGGGGTATAAGCTTCATGTGCAACAAGATGCTGCGGTAAAAACATGATGATGCAGACGATGCAGAGAAATATAGCCAGGTTAATTAAGCCTAAACGAAAGCCTAAAACATAAACTGAAACGGGTGCCACAATAAAAATCCATAAAGGACCCGTTTGTGCGACTCCGCCACTAAAGACTAAGTAGAACATTAATAAATACAGTGAGTAAATGATGATAATCGCACTGACTTTAATATTGAATTTTTTTAACGAAAACAAGGCGATTAGATAGGTGGTACAGGCAACAAGGAGGATGAGGGTTAAGGTGTTGTTATTACCCAATAAGCTAAGTAAGCACATACCGCCTGTGATAGAGGCTCCTACCAATGAAAATAACTTAATCACCCTAGCATGCAGTAGGTTACCGTTACTTTTACTTTGATCATTGATGGATGCAAGCAATTGTTAATCCTTAATCTCATTGAATTATCAGTTCAGTCGCAAACCATTTTGGGGATGCTGAAACAATACAAGGTTATGATCAATGGGTATGCATTTGGATTGCGCTAACGGGTTATTTATCTTAAGACACCTTGTAATTAAAGTGTACCTTAATTGTTAATTAAGGTGTATTTATATTGTGTGGTCATACGGATAAAAACATGATAATTAACTAGGTTTCCTCTAATATCATGCTCATTGAATATTCTCTTCAGCCATTCTTTATCATTATTGCTTGCGGTAATATTTCAATTACAACATATGAGATAACCTTTTAGTGAGGGACAACTAAATGCACACTTTTCAAACGGTATATCAAGATAGTCACTGGGTTACTCCTTTGCCGCAACATGCTGACACAACTCTGGTGTTGGCCTTTGGTTCGCCTGAGCTCATGTTAGACAATAAGCTTAATGATGAGCTATCAAGCGCTTTCCCAAATGCACAGATAGTTGGCTGCAGCACTAGTGGTGAAATCCAAGATGATTGTCTGTACGACAACAGTATATGTGTTACTGCGATTGATTTTGAGCACACCCAAGTGCACGTCGTCAGCCATTCGATAAATCAATTTGAGCATTGCGCTGAATTGGCAAAGCAGTTGGTAAGCCAATTACCTCTTGAAGGACTCAAACATGTTTTAGTTATTTCTGATGGCCATTTAGTGAATGGTTCTGAACTGGTTGATGGTTTACAGCAATACTTGCCTCAAGGCGTCATGGCAACGGGGGGCTTAGCTGGCGATGGTGAGCGTTTTAGCCAAACCACGGTTTGGCACAATAAACGCATAGAAAGTGGTCTGATTGTGCTGGTTGGACTGTATGGTGAACGGTTATCTGTTGGTTGTGGCAGTTTAGGCGGATGGCGTCCATTTGGGCCTAAGCGCCTGATCACTAAATCGACAAATAATGTACTTTATGAACTTGATGGTCGACCAGCATTAGATTTGTATAAAGAATTTTTAGGTGAGTTTGCCAGTGATTTACCTGCATCTGCTTTGTTATACCCGTTGGCGTTACAACAACACGGTGAGCAAGAACATGTAGTTCGGACCATATTATCAATTGATGAATTACAAAAAAGTATGTTGTTCGCTGGTAACATGCCCGAAGGTGCAACCTGCCAGTTAATGCATTCTAACTACGAAGACTTACTCGATGGTGCTCAACTTGCGGCAGATCAAGCTGGAGCGTGTTTTAAAGGAACGCCGCCAGAATTAGCCATATTAATCAGTTGTGTCGGTCGCAGATTAGTTTTAGGACAGCATGTTGAAGAGGAATTAGAAATTATTAAAGAAGGCTTACCAGCAAAATGCGCTATTTCAGGCTTTTACTCGTATGGTGAAATATCGCCTATTCAATCTATTGGTCGGTGTGGTTTACATAATCAGACCATGGCTGTGACGTTACTTTCTGAGAAACAGTGATATTAACCATGCATAAACTGCTATTACGCCAGCTTAAGCGTAACCCAAGAGACGAGTTATTTATTTCAGAAAATGATGCCCTTTTGAATTCAATATCCGATGCTTATACGCAACATGATCAAAGCGTAAAAATGTTAGAGCGTTCTTTATACCTTATTTCCAATGAGTTAAACGATCGTAACCAAACCTTAAAAGACCAGCTAGCCATGATGAAACAGGTTCAAGACAAGCTTGAACATTCTATTGGTTTATTAAATGCAACCGTTAATTCCACTGGTGAAATTTTATTTGTCTATGGATTAAATGGCGAGCTGATGTCATTTAATACTATGGGGCAGGATTTTATTGACGAACTCGGTTTTACATTAGATTCACATTGGGAGGACCTTCTTGGCATTTTCAAAGATAAAAATCATATGTTATCGATTATTGATAATCTCAACCGAGACCCATTTCAATACTTAAGTGGCACCATTGAGTTGCTCGATAAACGCTTCTTTGACTTTAGGTCTCTCCCACAAATTCAAGACGATCAAATTTATGGTCGAGTGTGGTGCTTTCGCGATGTGACAACGCAAAAGCAGTATGAGGCGACAATTGAATATCATGCTTTTCATGATTCGCTTACCGGGTTACCAAATCGTGCATTGTTATTGGACAGAATTAGTCATTCGATTGCCACCAGTAAAAGAGAACATAAAAAGCTTGCGGTATTATTTTTAGATTTAGATGACTTTAAAAAGATTAATGATACAGAAGGTCATGACGCTGGTGATTTATTGTTGAAAGAAGTGGTAAGACGACTGCAAACACGCTTGCGTGAATTTGATACTTTATCCCGCCAAGGCGGTGATGAGTTTATTATTGTATTAGAACAAATAGAGTCTGAAATGACTATAAAACAGGTCTGCCAAGACTTGTTAGCACTGATTAAACAGCCTTTTACTATCGGTTCGCGTCAGTTCGTTGTGACATCGAGTATCGGCATATCACTGTTTCCTAATGATGATGACAATGCAAACGCGCTGATCCGCAAGGCGGATTTAGCCATGTATGAGTCAAAGTCATTAGGTAAAAATAGCTTCCATTTTTACAGTCAGGCGCTTGAGAAAGAAGCTTTAACCCAACTTGCTATTGAGCAAGAGCTGCGTAAGGCCATTGAAGATAATGCCCTGCATTTAGTGTATCAACCTAAAGTTGATTTACGCACAATGAAGATTGTAAGTGTTGAGGCACTATGTCGCTGGACGCAGCAAGATGGCACTGTTGTACCACCCGATGTGTTTATTACAATCGCAGAGCAAACTGGGTTAATTATTGATATTGGTTGTGTGGTGATTTCTAAAGCCTGTTTACAGTTAGCAAAGTGGCGAGATGCAGGTATCACTGAGTTAGCTATTTCCATTAATTTAAGCTGTATTGAGTTTCAAAATGAAGCGCTCATTGCACACCTCATTGATTGCTTAAATCATCATCAATTAGAAGGTAAATATCTGATTATTGAATTAACGGAATCGATTTTTATGGAAGATAAATTCAATGTCAAAGACATTATGCTTAGGCTTAATCAGTATGGCATTACTTTCGCGCTTGATGATTTCGGTAAAGGTTATTCATCATTTAGTTACCTACAGTTTTTACCGTTGCATTATCTGAAAATTGATAAAGCTTTTTTACAATACGTTGAGAGCAGCAGTTCATCGGCAGCCATTGCCAAGACCATTATCGATATTGGTCATAATCTCGGTTTAAAAGTTATCGCAGAAGGGGTAGAGGGCCAGTTTATGCTGGATTACATTAAGACCTATAAATGCGATTTAGCTCAGGGGTTTTATCTGTACAAGCCAATGTTACCCGACGCTATCGCATCCATATATCTTGCCAATCATGCTTCTGTTGATGCTTAAAAGTGACAGTAAGCTATGACGGATCAGGTTGATTACCAACACAATCTCACCGCGCAATCACTCAGCACTTAAGCGTGGTTACTTTTGAGTTTATTTGCGGGTCATTTTCACTGCTTATTATTAGCTGTTATCGTCTTCGGATAGCGTTGCTAACCAGGGCAGCAGGGCGTTAATAGTGTTGATTTGAGTTGTGGCAGATTCGGCTTGGTAACCATAAATACGAATGCCAAATATTACCGTCATTAACTGGGCTGCGTAGGCTTTTGCTTGTATCTGGGGATAATATTCACTGAGGTAATCAAGGTAAATATGTTCAATTTTAGTCAGTTGGGCGCTGGCAAATTGATAAAGTTGATTCCCTTGTGATGCCAGCTCTAGCTGGGTTTTTATCAAAAAGCAGCCGCAATAATCACATGACTTTGATTGTTCAATTAGAGTATTTAACATCTGCTTAATTGCGTTGTTTACGCTGCAGGCATTGGCCATCGATAAGTGTATCGCTTTAACGGAAAAGGTGGCATAACGCGCTAGCGCAGCTTG
Source organism: Shewanella sp. SR43-8 (assembly GCF_014163775.1). Taxonomy (NCBI): domain Bacteria; kingdom Pseudomonadati; phylum Pseudomonadota; class Gammaproteobacteria; order Alteromonadales; family Shewanellaceae; genus Shewanella; species Shewanella sp. SR43-8. The sequence continues at coordinate 22,931 of NZ_JACJDX010000010.1, forward strand.
GAATAAACCTTCTTTACTCTCAAATTCATAATATAAGCTGCCGGGATTTAATCCGGTGGCTTTGGTTATTTGCTGAATACTTGTTGCGGCATAGCCATTTTGCCAAAACAAGGTAATCACCTTGTCTAATACGTCTTCTCTTGCAAAATTTTTCTTAGCCATGACATCGTTCCTCAACCATTTCTTGGTTGATAATATCACTACTTGAATGGTTGTTCAAAAACTGCTTGTGTCTTCAGTGGAAAATGTCTATCTTGAATGCCTGTTCAGAAAAGAGTTTATGCAGATTATCTTGGCTAGCTTAAGTCCGTTACATGATGACGGTATCAATCTGCCCTTTAAGGAATCCTAATTATGTTAAGGCAAGTCTTTGTTGTGTCATTGTTGGCACTGCTTAGTGTTATTACATTCACTACTCGCGCAGGCGAATTTTCAGTTTTTCGTGAGTTAGATAAGCAACATCCACCCGGCAATGTTGCAGTATCAGCTAATGGCCGGGTGTTTATGAGTAATCATCACTTTTACGGTGTAGATTCGAGAATAGTGGAGCTTAACAAAGATGGTTTGATAGTCGATTATCCTGATACTGAGTTTAATCAGCATCTTAATCCTGTTTTGGGTGTAGTCGTTGATGAACAGGGGATTTTATGGATGCTCGAAACGGCTTCTGCTGAAGGGGTTGGCCGACTTATTGGTTGGGATATTCAACAAAACAGCTTATACAAAATGATTACTTTAAAGGCTCCTGTATTGCCTGAAAACTCATTTTTAAATGATCTTGCGGTAGATAGAAAGCATGAAGCGGTATACATCACAGATCCCGCTGGTGGCAGTAATGCAGGATTAATCGTGGTTAACTTAACGACAGGCTCAGCAAAAAGAGTGCTCGATGGCAGTATTTATACCCGCCCAGAAGATGTTGATACTGTGATTAATGGCAACACCTTGTCTATTGGCGGTCAACCGATCCGCATTGGAGTTGATGCATTAACCATAGACCCAGCTAATGAGTGGGTTTACTTTGGTGCCTTAAGTGGTGAAAAGTTATATCGGGTACACACTCAATATCTGCTTGATGCCAAATTGTCGCCTAATATGTTGCGCAGTAAAGTTGAGTTCTATGCCAATAAGCCTATTAGCGACGGGATCACCATTGATAATGGCGGCAATATTTATGTCACCGACATAGGCAATAATGCTGTGGGGTATATCGACATCGAGCGTCAATATCATATCTTGCATCAAGATGATGACAAGTTCAGTTGGTCTGATGGCTTTTCAACTACGGCCGATGGTAAGTTGCTAGTCACTGTGAATAAATTACATCAGTCTCCTGCGGTGAATAACCAGCAAGACAAAAGTGATGGTCGCTACTATATCATTCAATTTGATGCGTTAACCGCCACCACTGTTGGACGCTAACTGCATGCGCCTTCTATGCCGCTAGTGGCGTAGAAGGCAAGCCGTGACAGCGTATAACAAGTGTTTTTTGCTAAAGCAATGACGAGAAGCCGATTGCAGAGGTGAGTCTGCGCTTGTAAGCTCTTTGCCAAGCAGCTATCGCTTGTTACCTATATCTGTCGTTTGTCATTGCTTGTTACCGTTTTTCGCTTGTTCTCATCCCATCGATCCATATCTTCTGTTTTGTCGCCATTATTTGATCTGTAAAAACGATATATTTCAATGTCTAGTTGTAAAAAACTCGTTTATCGTCCAAAGTTAAACTCTGTGACTCTTAACTAATAATAAAATGGTCAGACTATCTAGTTATAAAAATGCGCTTAAATTGGGTATTGGAATATTTGCTTTCGGATTAACCATTAGTTTTGTGACTGCTGTTAGCGTTAAGAATCAAAATAGTACTATCATTACTAAAGCACTTGATGAACTGTCAGAGCAAGTTGCTAATACGATTATTGATCGTATTGTATTGTATCAATATGGTTTGCGAGGTGCTCGAGGCGCAGTTGCGACTTCAGGCGAAGACAGAATTTCTCGTAAAATCTTTAGAAAATACAGCTTAACTCGTGATATTGAAACTGAATTTCCAGGGGCGCGAGGCTTTGGTTATATCCGACGTGTGCCCGCAGCTGATGAGGCATCTTTTGTCGTCAAAGCGAAACTTGATGACTGGCCCGATTACAGTGTTCGTCAGTTAACTCCTCATAATGATGAACGTTATTTGATTGATTATATCGAACCCGTTGAGCGCAACCTTGCGGCGATCGGTTTAGATATTGCCTCTGAGCCAAACCGCAAGAATGCCGCCCAACAAGCGTATTTAACTGGTGAAGTACGCTTAACTGGCCCTATCACCTTAGTACAAGCTACAGGCCATCCGTTACAAGCCTTTCTTATTTTGATGCCTATCTACCGCACAGGTTTTATACCAGCAACTGCCGAGTTGAGGGAGCAAAATGCTTATGGTTGGAGTTATGCGCCATTAGTGGCCAATGAAGTGTTTGACCAAATCAATTTATCTCGCAAAACGACCAAGATATTGATTAATGATGTGACTGATAATCAAAAAAATGTCATGTTTTATGAAACCCATATTGATGATGCGAGCCCGTTATCGTCTTTTTCTGTTGTCGTCGATCGTGAGATATTTGGCCGTAAATGGCAAATATCTTTAGTGGCTTACCCTGAATTTGTCAGTGGTTTACATTTAACTTCGCCTAATATTGTTTTTACTTATGGTGTGATTGTCAGTTTATTGTTGGGGGGCCTTATTGGCTTTTACAGCTTTGCGTTAGGTCGTAAACGCCTTATTTTGGAAGACAATGAAAGACGGGCTAACATTTTAGAACATTCGCTAGATGCGATTATTAGTTTAGATTGTGATGGGGTTATCACCAGTTGGAATGAGGGCGCGGTAACCATTTTTGGTTATAAAAAGCAGGAAGTCGTAGGCCTTAAAAAAACCTCATTTATTGTTCCTAGTGATGATTATGCCGCTGAAATTGAAAAATTTAATCAGGTATTGAACGGCAAATCATTGTTAAATTTTACCAGCCAACATAAACGCAAAGACAATCAGCTATTGTCTACATCGATGACCTCTTTGGCTATTTACAATGAGTTCGGCAAAATTATTGGTGTCAGTCAGACCATTAGAGACATCACGATACAACAGCATGCTGAAAAGCAAATTTTAAGCATTAATGCCAGCCTTGAACGAAAAGTGACTGAGCGAACCCACGCGTTACAACAAGCTCTGTCAGAAAATAAAACCCTACTGGATAACATTAATCAGCAGCTGCTTTATTCTGAAACCGATAAAAATGGCACTATTTTAGCGGTAAATGATTATTTTTGTTCGATATCTGGTTTGACTCGAGAGCAGATGATTGGTCACAAACATTCAATTGTAAAATCGAATCAACATGACGATGCATTTTGGAAAAAAATGTGGCAAACCATTCATGCTGGCCAGACTTGGCATGATGAAGTTTGTAATCATGATAGCCAAGGTAACGCTAAATGGTTTGATACTGTTATTGCGCCAATAATGGATGATAATGGTGAGCTTGAGCGCTGTTTGGCGTTGAGAATTGATATTACTGAACGTAAAAACACTCAATTAGAAAAAGATACTCTTAGTTCTTTACTCACAAATGTGCTTGCTGCTGCATCAGAAATTGCCATTATTTCAACGGATAATGACGGTATTATTAGCATGTTTAATCGTGGTGCAGAATTATTGTTAGGATATCAGGCTGAAGAGGTTGTTGGTAAGCAAAGCCCTGCAATACTGCATCTTGCTGATGAAGTTAGCCAGCGCAGTGTCGAATTAACGGAAGAGTTTGGTGAAGACATCAGTGCTTTTGATGTGTTTACTTACAAGCCAAGAGTCAAAGGGCCTGAAACGCGTACCTGGACCTATATTCGTAAAGATGGCTCTGAATGCCAAGTCTCATTGTCGGTATCGGCTATGCGTGATAATCGTGGGGAGATCATTGGTTACTTAGGCGTTGCAGTTAATATTGATACTATGCTGAAGCAACAAGAAGAGTTGTTATCTGCTAGCTATCAGTTATTCAAAGCGGCTGAAGTGGCAGAGTTAGGGATCTGGAACTTTGACATAAAAACCAACGAGCTACAGTGGAATGATCGTATGTTTAGTATTTATGATTATTCATTAGACATCAGAGGACAAGGAGTAAATTATCAGCATTGGCGTAACAGACTTCATCCTGATGACATTGAAATGGCTGAAAAGGCCCTACAAGATTCGATTACTTTCAACATCCCTTATGCCCCCTTGTTTAGAATTATTACCAGCTCGGATCAGGTACGCTATATTCAGGCCGGAGGACAAATTAGTTTCGACAAATTAGGCGCGGCAGTGCGCATTGTTGGGATTAATCGTGACATTACCGAGCAACGCGAATTAGAGCAAACGTTACGTTTAGCCAAGGCGTCAGCAGATGCAGCTAATGCGGCTAAATCTGCCTTCTTAGCCAATATGAGTCATGAAATACGTACCCCAATGAATGCTGTATTAGGTATGCTTCAGCTTATTCAGCATTCTGAGATGACTCGACAACAGGCTGATTATGTTAGCAAGGCTGAGATTGCTGCTAAATCTTTATTGGGATTGTTAAATGACATTTTAGATTTTTCAAAAATTGATGCCGGTAAGTTAGAACTTGATTTGCACTCATTTGAACTTGAAACATTAATGCGTGAATTAGCAGTAATGCTAGCCACCAACGTGCATAACAAAAATGTTGAAGTGATTTTTGATTTAGACCCAAGCATTCCCTATCTTATTGAGGGAGATGAGCTTCGTTTGCGCCAAGTGCTGTTAAATCTGGCGGGTAATGCGATTAAATTTACGGCAGAAGGCCATGTCATCGTCGGTGTGCGATGCAACACTATTGATGAAAAGCAAGTTAACTTAACCATCTCTGTTACTGATACCGGTATTGGTATTAGTGCAGAGCAAGAAACTAAGATTTTCCAAGGTTTTGTACAAGCAGAGTCATCAACGTCAAGACGATTTGGCGGCACAGGATTAGGATTAGCGATTACTAAACGTTTAGTTGATTTAATGGGCGGAGAATTAGCATTAACCAGCCGTCTTGGTGAGGGCAGTCGTTTCTGGTTTGATTTGAGCTTTAATATCATTGAATTGGATAATAATGATATTTTTATCGATTTACAGGATAAGCATATTCTGGTTGTTGATGACAGTAAGATGAGCCGTAAGCTTGTAGCAAAAAACTTAGCCGCCCACGGTGCTGATGTTAATGAAGCACATAATAGCCATGAGGCGATTAAGCTTATTGGAGAAAGTATCTCTGCCAATAACCATTACGATGTGATTATTATGGATTGGTATATGCCAGACGGTAATGGCATCGAAACTGCTAATCATATTCAAGCTATGTTTTCCCCAGCAACTGCGCCAGCCATTATTATGTTAACCGCCTATGGTGCTGAGGTGATGGAACAAACTAAGCATTATAGCCAACAGCCTTTTGTCAGTATGCTGACCAAACCTGTCACCGCCAATTTAATGCTTGAGGCTGTTTACCAAGCGATGAATGGCGAAGATAACGCGCCTCAAACGAGAAGGATTAGCAGTTTGGCCTTAAACGGCATTAAGGTCTTAGTGGTTGAGGATAATGCACTTAACCGTCAAGTGATTGATGAGTTATTGCGACTTCAAGGTGCTGAAGTTACATTGGCCAAAAACGGTACAGAGGGAGTAGAGTGGGTGACTCAGTCAAATAATCAATTTGATATTGTGATTATGGACATGCAGATGCCTGTTATGGATGGACTTGAAGCCACGCGCCTTATTCGTGCAGATGGTCGGTTTAATGAATTATCGATTTTAGCCATGACGGCTAATGCATCCGCGGCAGATAAAACATTGTGCCTGGCTGCAGGTATGGACGATCATATTGGTAAGCCAATTGACATGACGCTTTTAATACCTTGTATGCTTAAGTTGATAAATAAAGCCGATGTTACTCAATATCGTTTAACTGCAAATAATCTTGATGCGAGCTTGCTTGACGTGGTTAACGATAGCGATGATGATTTGATTATAGAAAACCCTGAGTCTATTTTACGTCGTTTTGGTGGTGAACTGGCATTTTTTATTGATGTTAAACATCATTTTGCCACCGAAATGAAACAACAATCATTGTTACTGACTCAAGCATTTGCACAGCAAGATAGCGAGATTATTTGTCGTATTGCCCATACAATCAAAGGAACTGCGAGTAATATGGGCGCTAAGCGACTGGCTGCTTTTGCTGCCACGCTAGAAAAAAATATAAACAATGCGACCGCTGATTCAAATAGCGACTTCAATAAAAAAGTAGTCATTGATTCAGAGACTTGTTTAACAGAAATGCAAGATCATATAGACGATAGTATTCGTATGCTGGATTCGTATTTTCCTGATGAAAGCGCAGAATCAACCGTTGCTATTGTTGATAAAGTGGGATTTTTCCCCACAGCAATCGTAAATTTGGATAAGATAGATCGTTTGATGGCGTTGTTAGTAGAGCAAAATCTAGATGTCATAGACTATCTTGAGCAGCTGCTTAGCAGTGGTGTGCCTAATGAACAGTGGTTAAGGTTGAAAACTCAAGTGAGTCAACTTGAGTTTTTGGATGCAGTCGATACATTAAAATCGATATTGAAGGAGTGATACTTGTTCATAGATAAGTATATTTCTGGCGCAGAGCCAGTTAGAGGTAAAATACTGTTAGTTGATGATCAGGTTGTTAATATCAAGATATTGCATCAACTCTTACAAGATGATTACGACATTTATATGGCTCGTGATGGTAATCAAGCCATTGAGATGTGTAAAAAAGTCAACCCGGACCTTGTGTTGTTAGATATTGAAATGCCAATATTAAATGGCTTCGATGTGTGTGCGCATTTAAAAAATGATCCCGACACACAAGAGGTGGCGGTTATTTTTGTCTCTGGTCATTTTGATGAAGATAAAGAAGTTAGGGGCTTTCAGTTAGGGGCGGTTGATTTTATTCATAAACCCATTAACCCCGTTATTACCAAAGCACGAATTAAAAATCAGATTAGATTGAAATTAAACACCGATTTATTGCGCACTATAGCGTTAATCGATGGATTAACTGGGGTGGCCAATCGACGTCAGTTTGAGCAAGTTTTACCGGTAAGCTGGTCGCAATGTGCGCGTGAAAAACAGCCATTAACCGTTATTTTATTGGATATCGATTTCTTTAAACACTTTAATGATACCTATGGTCATACCGAGGGAGATGTGTGTTTACGTTTAGTGGCGCAGAAGATACACGACACTGTAAATCGTCCTTATGATCTCGTGGCACGTTTTGGTGGTGAAGAGTTTATCTGTATTTTACCTAATACCGATTTAATTGGCGGGACTTATGTGGCTCAGCAAATTGTCGACAGTATTGTGTCTTTGAAAATCCCCCATATAAACTCATCTATATCTGCTTTTGTGACCATTAGCGCTGGCGTTTCAAGTGTGGTGCCTGAGTATGATATGTCGAGTACAACCCTGATTGAAGAAGCTGATAAACAATTGTATATAGCCAAGGACCGTGGCAGAAACAGAGTATTAGGTAGCCAAATACAAGCGACTCTGAATGAGTAGGACTTTCTAGATATAAGTTGTTAGATGTAAGCTGTTAAAGCTGATAGCGTGTGGCTTAGTACTGAGCAGTATTGTGGCTTAGTAGCGAGAAAATACTTTACACTTGAGCGACAATTTTTTGATGCAGATTATTCCATTGCTCAGGAAATTTTCCATCTAGCATATAAACAAATGCGATTAACTCTGCAATTAATAGGTACAGTTCTTTAGGCACTTCGTCGCCTAGTTCCAGAAGTTGTAAGAATTCACTCAAATGTGGGTCCTGGTGGATATGGATCCCTGCTTCTTTAGCAATCAAAATTATCTCTTCGGCAACTAAATCCTTACCCGTAGCGGTAATTTTGGGCGCACTTTTACCATCAAAACTGAGTGCAACGGCCTGTTGTATTTTTTTCGGTTCTTGTGTCATTGTGCCCTCTGTTATGCCCTTGTTTTAACTAAATAGTGATCGCCTGGCAATAAGGTCGCCGGAATTGGCGCTAGCTGTGTCGTCAGCTTACCTGGGGTAAAGCCTATTTGAGTGATTTTATCTGATAGTGCTTGGTTAAAGCGCTCTACTTTTGTGAGTAGCATTTGGTTGTTGCCTTTGAATTGAATATCCAGCACATCGCCTTGTTTATTTGCACAAATTAATAATGAACCTTGTGCTAAGTTAAATTTGAGTTGTAACTTCCAGCCTGCTTTTTTGTCTTTATCTTGATCATTTTCTTGTTCGAATTTGCCTTCAAATTGCTCATCACGTTGATTAATAGAATAGGGCAAAGCAAAGTACCATGTCATGGCTTGATTAGGATCAGTACTTGCGTGTTGGTACAGCGCAATACTGCTGGCTAATTGTGCTAAAGAGTCTGCACCGCCTAATTTATCCAGCGCTGCTAATAAACCTGAATTGGCGCTGAGTTTACTTAAGGTTCGTTGTTGTAATTGTGCCAGATGGGCTTGAAGTTTGTCGCTGATCGCAGCGCCGGTGGATTTGGTTTTTACCCCGAGTAATAGCTGGAATAGGGTGGTGATTGCACTGCCGGAAAACAGCGCCGAGGGCTGTGAGCCGCTTGAGTGACTTATCTGAGGGTTCGCTAGGTTAAGTGATGCTAAACTGTATAGCTCGCTGCTCAGTAAGGCAGGGTCGCTTAATGCACTTAATGGGTGTGGACTGATTTGGGGTAAATGTTTGAACAGTTCACTGGCGAGATTATTAGCCACTTGTTGTGTTAGCTGCTGCTTTATCGGCATTGCCCCTGCTTTTGATAAGGCTTTATTCAGTACCTCGATTGGGGCTGGGTCGCTAGTTAACTTATTGGTGGCCTCGTGATTGGCACTAACCGTCGTAGGGTTTGCTTTAAGTATACTTTGTTCCGTTGTGTTGCTTAGCTGAGCTTGTTGGTTTGTCTGTGACGACAGGGGTTTCTGTGTGAGCGCTGCCGTCGTTTTTACTGTATTGCTATCTTGAGCTGTTTTTAGGCTAAGGTTGCTAGAACTGGCATTGATGTTTAGTTGATTAGCGTCAGTTTTTGCAGGAGCGACATTGGGTTGACTACCATCTGTTTTTGCCGGATTGATATTAGGTTGATTAGCTTCAGTTTTTGCAGGAGTGATATTGAGCTGACTACCTTCAGTTTTTGTAGGAGCGGCATTGGGTTGACTAGCATCTGTTTTCGCCGCAGTGATATTAGTCGGTAACGGAGTCGATTCGAGTTTTTTTAGAAACTGGCTAAGAATTTGCCCTGGTTCATTTTTGGTTATGATGATGTTGGCCGTTTGCAGTGGCTCGGTAATTTGAGGCGCGGTCAGTTTGGTTAAATTAACGCTGAGTTCTGCTATTACAGGCGTTAGTGCAAGTTGTAGTTGCTGATTTTGTAGCACGACTTTGGCTAAATATTGCCCTGAACTTAACGCGGAATTTGGCGCTAATGTAATGCTTGTGCCACTGGCAAACGTCAGTTGTCCTTGGTCTATTACTGCTGTAGGCAGAGGATAGCCCTGAGGCCTTGTCGCCAATGTTGCCAACTGTTGTGTTGATACGCCATTTTGTTTTGCAAGTGCTTCAAGGGCTTGCGGTAGTGCCAGCTGAATGGCTTGCGCCAACAGTATTAGCTGGGTGGAGACTGTTTGTGTTGGTAATGGGGGCGCTGAAACTGTAGACCCAGGAACAAGGGTTACTGGTGCAACGGAATTATTGATGAGTTCGGCTTGAACTTGTGGTTGATTAACGCTGGCTACGGCACGAGTTACAAGTTTGGCTTGGTCGCTCGCGATGACCACTTGTGCAGTTTGTTGTAATAATTTTTGCAGTTCAGCTGTCTTACTCAGTTGATACTGCTGATTTTCAATGGTGACATCGAGTTGTGCACTTGTTGGCGGTTGCGACACTTTTACAGGCAGTAATACCGAAGATAAATCTGATTTTGAAGGTGCTGAAGTCGACGAAGATGAAACCGATTTATCATTTGATTTTTTTGTGGGTACAGCATCACTATTACTTTGAGTTGGCTTTCGTTCTGCCACCGATGACTGACTTGCATCAGCAGGTTTAAATGTGACGTTATTGACCGCTTTTGGAGTCAGCGTTGTTGGCACAGCCATAGAGATCCTATCAAACAATCATGTTTATCTATCGAAATCAATCAATCTGTTAGTGAACAATATCAGCTTCATTTACAATTTTTTGATTGATATTGTAAAAAGGCGCAGTATCCTTAGCCCTCTGTTACCTTTATTGGGCAACTCATTATGGTTTTATGACCATTTGCTGATCGATTGCGGCTAACAAACACGTACAAGCAAGGCCTAGTTATTGAATATTGTAAAATATTAGCCTAATACTAGCTTGCTAAATTATATCGACTTGAACAAAAATTGCTTTAATAAAAAGACAGAGTTAGCAGTTTATTGAGCAGGACCTTTTGTCATTTTAAAGAGAATTATATGAAGTATAAATGGATATTACTTCAGGTGCTTGTGATTAGCATACCTATGTATGCCCAAGCCGAAGCACCTCAAGTTGTCGCTGCGCCAGTACCTGCGGTTGAAATTAAATATAATGATCCTCTTGATCCATTTGAGGAGGTTAACCGCACTATGTGGGATTTTAATTATCTGTTTTTAGACAGATATATTATTCGTCCAGTTGCTCATGGCTATAAAGATTATGTGCCTAATCCGCTAAGAACTGGGGTTAATAATTTTGTTTATAACTTAGAAGAGCCCAGCTCCCTAGTCAATAATACTCTGCAAGGAAAGTGGAAATGGGCTGCTAATGCTGGTGGGCGTTTTACCGTTAACACCACCATTGGTTTATTGGGCTTGGTAGATGTAGCCGACATGATGGGGATGCACCGTAAACAGGACGACTTTAACGAAGTTTTAGGTTATTACGGTACGCCCAATGGTCCTTACTTTATGGCGCCATTTTATGGTCCAATTGTGACAAGAGAATTAGCCTCTGATTGGGTGGATGGTCTATACTTTCCCTTATCGGAGTTAACTTTTTGGCAATCAGTATTAAAATGGGGCTTAAAAGGCTTAGATGCTCGTTCTAAGGCCATTGATCAAGAACGATTATTAGACAATGCTCTCGATCCATATGCTTTTGTAAAAGATGCCTATTTACAGCATATGGATTACAAAGTGTTTGATGGTGATGTGCCATCAAGTCAAGCAGACGATGAGTTACTTGATGAGTATTTAGATGAGCTAGAATAGTCGAGGCATACAGGCACCTCGACAGTGAATGTCTGTGAGGTTGTTGTATGGCGCTAACTGATGTCGAGATCCTCTTTGTTGAAGATGACCCGATATTTCGCCATGTCGTTGCTAGTTTTTTGCAAGGACAAGGTGCTCGGGTTACTCAAGCTTGTAATGGCTATGAAGGTATAGCCCTTTTTTCTGATTCTATTTTTGACATTGTTATTGCAGATTTAAGCATGCCAGGCCTTGATGGCTTATCTATGCTTAAGCAAATGCAAGATATTAATCCTGCTATACCTGCTATTGTTATTTCTGGTAACGATGTGATGTCAGATGTTGTAGAGGCATTGCGCATCGGTGCCAGTGATTATCTGACTAAGCCGATTGCAGATTTACTTATTATTGAACAAGCTATCATTCAAGCTATGATGTCAGCTGCGACGCCTATGAACGTGTCTGGGCAATTTCATTTACAAGAAATGAATGAGCTTTCATATCAAGAACTCACTGATAATTTATCGCTGCTTGAGCAAAATGCTCAAGCAGCCAAAAGTGTTCAGCAGCAATTATTTCCGGCTTCACATATCTATTATCCTAAAGCGGATATCAATTATAGCCTGTTTAAAAATAATGATATAAGTGCCTATTTTATTGACTCTACTATGGTGGGCGATCATCATTTAGTTATGTATATGGCCCACTTTTCGCCAGAGGACAATAGTGCTGCTTTTGGCTGTGTATTACTCCGCAGTTTTATTAATCAAAAACTTAAGCTGTTTAGAAATGGCCTAAGTAATACCTTAATTGAACCCAAGAATATGCTGACGTATCTTAATGAACGTATGGTTAAGTCAGGATTACATATTCATACCGATATTATTTATGTGTGTATCGATTTGAGCCAGTATTTGTTATCAATAGGCCAATCAGGTAAGGGCCTGCGGTGTTATTTACGCAATGGCAATATACTCACGCCCTTAGCTTTGCCTGAATCAGCGCCGCTTGGTAGCGCGATGTGGGATAAGCCCAGTATGCAAGTTAGAACTTTACTAAGAGATGAACAAATTTGTATTGGTACACATTTCTATGAGCATAAACAACAATTGCTTGATAATCGATTTACAGGCTTAGTGTATCAGTCAGATATTAAAGCGGGTGGCTTTATGCAGTTAGCGTGTCGCTGATCATTGTTAGAGGCTATCTAGACACTAGAAATCTAGAGCGCTGCGCTGCTAGGACGCTTCGCGGCTAGAGGCTATAAAAGCAAACAGCATAGCGAAGCGATTTATAAAAAAATCCCCTCACAAGAAAACTTGGAGGGGATGTTATTAAGAGTAACAATTACGTCAACACGAATTAACGTTGAATACCTTCGTGTTCAGCTGTGACTGCAATCTCTTCTTCTAACACTTCTTCTTCAGTGTCATTTTTACTTTCAGCACCGTGCATCCAGTCAACCAATTTGTTTGACATGAAGTACAAAATAATCCCTGAAATAACCGCAGTAATACCGATACCAGCAAAAATAGCCATCGCGTTTGCTAGCTGCTCTTCTACTTCACCGCCATGACCAATCAATGAACCAACTAGGCCACCAATTTTATTGGCTGCAGCGATAAATAGGAACCATGCACCCATCATTAACGAAGCGATGCGCAGTGGAGCCAGTTTGGTTACCATTGATAAACCAATAGGTGATAAACATAATTCACCCATGGTGTGGAAGAAGTAAGCTCCAACTAACCACCACATGCTTGATTTAACCGAAGCGTCGCCACCCATTTCGAATACAGCGCCCATCATAAATAGGAAACCAATCGCCAATAAGAATAAGCCTATAGCAAACTTAATTGGTGAGTTGGGTTCACTTTTACCAAGACGAATCCAAATTGAGGCAATCACGGGAGCAAAAACAACAATGAAAATAGCATTGAGTGATTGGAAATAAGTGGTAGGCACTTCCCATGAGCCAATCATACGGTCGGTGAAATTGTTGGTGAACAAGTTCATTAAGCCGCCAGCTTGCTCGAATCCCGCCCAGAAGATAATGGTAAATAAACCCATTACCATAATCACTTTAATGCGGTCACGTTCAATCTTGGTCAGTGGCTCACTTCTGATCTCACCTTTGGCTTCATTTTTTCTTTGTTCTACTCTTGCAGCCGGTTCAGTACCGATATCACCAAGTAATTTTTGAGCAAAGAAAAATTGAATAATTAAGGATAAAATCATACCAACACCAGCACAGAAGAAACCTGCTTGCCAGTTGTTGATGAACACGTCTTTACCATCGATAACAACGTCATGACCAAATGAAGTGTAAGCCCAGGCAACGATAAAGCCTGATAAGGCCGCACCTAGGTTGATCCCCATGTAAAATATCGTAAATGCACCGTCACGACGGTGATCACCAGCAGGATATAAATCACCTACCATGGTAGAGATATTGGGTTTAAATAGACCGTTACCTAAAATAAGCGTTCCTAAACCAATATAAAACACAGTGGTTTCTAAGCCTGGCATCCAGCTATGCGGTGCTGCAAGTGTAAATTGACCTGCTGCCATTAAGAAGCCACCAATATAAATGGCTTTACGTTGACCTAATACGTTATCAGCTAGCCAGCCACCAATTAATGGTGTCAAGTAAACTAAACCAGTAAAAGTACCATATAGTGATAGTGCGTCTGCTTGGGTCCAGCCTAAACCGCCACCTGCTTGATCGCTTTGCACTTTATCGACGAGATAAAGTACTAAAATTGCACGCATGGCGTAATAACTAAAACGTTCCCATAGTTCTGTTGTAAAAAGTAAGAACAACCCCTTAGGGTGCCCAAACAATGTACCTTGAGGTTTTGCGTCACTCATTAAGTCTTCCACCTTAAGCTTGTGATTGCCTGTGAGAAAAATATCGTCACAGAAATAATTGTTTGCAAGAGTTGTCTATGACTGACTTTTCCACGAACACCTGAAATAGCGGGTATTTGAATGTGATAAAGCAATACTGAGCAACTTTATTGTCTATTTTTTATAATAAATAATGTCATTTTGATGCTAAAAGCTGACCAAACATCAAAAAGCTAACCTTATATACCCTTTAAGAGGCGACAAAGTCAATGTTAATGCGGGGAACAGAGAGGTTAAGCTTGTTATCAATTGTGTCCAAGTAGACTGTTAACATGCTTGAATGTTAAGGGATTGTTTTTAAGCTTGCGCGATAATAGCACCTAGGCTGATAAGGTTTTCTAAGCTGGCGCCGATATCCTTATCATGCTTAAGTGACATTAGCGTGAAGCCTATCTAGCAAGGTATTGATTATAAAGTGTTGTCTTTTAATTTAACTTATAAACAGGTAAAATACGTCTCATTAACATATTTCGATGTCATGTCGAAGGGGTATTTATGGCTATCATTCGTACGTTGACATTGATCTTAATGGGGTGTTTTATCTTCACAGCCCATGCTTGGGTTGATACTGATTTTGACGGGGTACCAGACAAAAAAGATGCGTGTAATGACACACCTGCTAATAGTGTTGTTATGGCAAATGGCTGTATTGATACTGAGTTGTTGATTGTCGATGAAGATGCCGAAGATGATAGCGCTTTTGATGCGGAGCTAGGCGCAACAGTTACTAATAATGCTGCTCTTATCGCTGAACAATGTCGTCAACAGCGAGATCTCTCTGTGGCTGTTGATTGTTTTGGGTCTATTCTTCAACCAGTATATTTTGATTTCGATAAATCAAAGGTATTGTTAACTCAACGACCAACCTTAGTGAGAGTGCAACAATATATTGAGCAACACCCTGAGGTCGTCATCCGTTTAGAAGGGCATACCGATAGTATTGGTAGTGATGCTGTCAACCAGGCGCTATCACTTAAACGTGCTGCCACGATTAAAAATTTGCTGGTTAATGAATACCAATTTCAGCCAACGTCGATTGGGATTGTTGGAATGAGTAACAAAAATCCGGTCGCTGATAACGCCACTGTAGAAGGGCGGCAGCGTAATCGACGTGTAGAATTTATTATATCGGCAGAATAATACTGCTATTTAAAGGGAGAAGGGAATGGAAAACATAGAAGGTTTAGATGCTTTAGTGGAGCAGGCACCTGAGTTTTTGATGACTTATGGTCTTAAAGCGCTAGCTGCTATTGTTATTTTTGTCATCGGTAAGTATTTTTCCGGTGTAGCAAAACGCATAACAACCAAATTACTGACAAGCCGCAAAGTGGATGCAACAGTTGTTTCGTTTGTGGCAAACTTAGCGTGGATGTTGGTCTTTGTATTTACAATTGTCGCTACACTTGGTCAGGTTGGCGTGCAAACCGCTTCACTCGTTGCGGTTATCGGTGCTGCGGGCTTAGCGGTTGGTTTAGCATTACAAGGTTCTCTTTCAAACTTTGCATCAGGCGTATTAATGGTGCTTTTCCGCCCATGTCGTGTTGGTGACTTTATTGAAGCGGCTGGTGTTGCTGGCGTAGTTGATGAGATAACGATTTTTTCTACCCGTTTACGTACTGGTGATAACAAAGTTATCATCGCGCCTAACTCTTCGATTATGAACGGCACGATTACCAATTACTCGGCATTAGAAAAGCGTCGTATCGATTTAATTATCGGTGTTTCGTATACTGCTGATATCGCTAAAACTAAGAAAGTATTAGCGGATATTCTTGATAACAATCTACTGGTATTAAAAGATCCAGCTTATACCATCGGCCTTGCAGAACTCGCTGATAGTTCAATTAACTTTGTGGTTCGTCCATGGGTTAAAACATCAGACTATTGGCCTGTACGTTTTGAATTGCTTGAGCAAATCAAGAATGCACTAGATGCAGCTGAAATTGAAATTCCATTTCCACAAATGGATTTACATGTCAAAGAAGTTCCAGCAAAATAACATTGCAGGCAATTTAATATTTTAAAAACCAGCATTTGCTGGTTTTTTTATACAAGGAGTTTTTCCATGAAGCTATTTTCAACCTTTGCGGCGATCACACTATTATCCTCATCTGTGATAAGCGCTCACAGTTTTGCTGGCGAAAAAACCATGATTACCATGGGCGGTAACCCGGTTGCATTAGAGGGTAAGATGCCGAGCTTAAATAAGACTGCACCATCATTTACAGTGGTTGATGATAAGTTTAACCCAGTAAGCTTAAGTGATTTTAAAGGTAAAACAGTACTGATTAGTGCTGTACCAAGCTTAGACACTGGCGTATGTGCGTTGCAAACCAAGCGGTTTAACAAAGAATTTTCTCAATATGATGCTGATGTTGTCATGCTAACCATCAGTGAAGACTTACCATTTGCCCAAAAGCGTTTTTGCCAAACTGAAAATGTAGATAAAATTAAAGTGTTATCAGATTCAGTATGGCGTGACTTTGGTGATAAATATGGTTTGTTAATTAAAGACCATGGTTTATTGGCTCGTTCTATTTTTATTATTGATCCTCAGGGGATTTTAAAGTACCAAGAGCTAGTAACAGAAGTCAGCGAGCACCCAAACTATGATGCAGCTTTAGCGGCATTAACAGAAATATCGTCACTCGCTAAGTAATGGCTGAGTGAATGAGGATAGAGACGCAGTATGATTGATTTTCGAAGTGATACAGTGACTAAACCGACACAAGCAATGCGCTTAGCTATGTCGAATGCTGAAGTTGGTGACGATGTTTATGGTGATGATCCGACCGTGAATAGTTTACAAGACATGGCAGCCGAGATGTTTGGTTTTGATGGTGCCTTGTTTGTGAGCTCTGGTACCCAAGCTAATTTATTAGCTTTAATGTCCCATTGTGAACGTGGCGATGAGTATCTTTGCGGTCAACAAGCTCATAACTATAAGTTTGAAGGTGGTGGAGCGGCTGTATTAGGCAGTATTCAACCTCAGCCGCTGAATAATCAAGCCGATGGCAGCATTTTATTGCAAGATATTGAAGCCGCAATTAAGCCTGATGATGTTCATTTTGCTCAAACTCGATTATTGAGTTTAGAAAACACCATTGGCGGTAAGATATTAAGCCAAGACTATTTAGCCCAAGCACAAAGCTTGGCGTTTAATCGCGGTCTGAAAATTCATTTAGATGGTGCCCGTGTGGCCAATGCTGCGGTTGCACAAGGCATTGGTATTGCCGATATTACTCAATACTTTGACTCTGTATCGATTTGTTTATCAAAAGGCTTGTGTGCGCCGATAGGCTCGATTCTGTTGGGTGATGAGCGCTTAATCAGTAAAGCGACACGCTGGCGTAAAATGCTCGGTGGCGGAATGCGACAAGCAGGTATTATTGCGGCAGCGGCTAAGCTAGCGTTAACTGAGCAGGTTGACCGTTTAGCGGATGATCATCACAACGCGAGTACTTTAGCTTTATTGTTGGCAGACATGGATGAATTTACTGTTGATCTGAGCGCTGTGCAGACTAATATTGTCTTTGCTACATTGGCTGAACATATCGATCCTAAAGCGCTTGCGCTAAAACTGGCTAATAAAGGTATTATCATTAGCCCGAACAGGCAGTTACGCCTAGTGACTCATAAAGACATCAGCGCGAATGACATTAGTGTTTTTGTGAACACGCTAAAGCAAATTATTCGTTAATCATTAGTCGTTAATCATCTGCGGTTCATTATCAGGTAAAGGCCACACTCAGTGTGGCCTTTACCTTTTTTGGTGCGTGGTTGCATTTATTTTGGGCATTTTAATCATATATTTATTAAGGTTATATTTTATCTATATGATTTTTATAGAATAATACACTTGGCTTAATCATTGCTAATTGTTTAAGGGTATGCGCCTAACGACGCAAAATTAATTAGTTAGATAATGAGGTCACTATGAAATATTTCTCACGTCATATCATCATGCCTGTCCATCTCAATAGCACTAAAAGCTTATGCTGTGGTCAATTGTTAAGTTGGGTCAACGAGGAAGCGACTATTTTTGCCAGTTGCCAGATGCGCAGTCAATTCCACATCGCTAAAGTTATCTCGGAAATTAGTTTTATGGCGCCAGCACAAACTGGTGACATCATTGAGTTTGGTTTTGAGTTAGTGAGTTTAGGTCAAAGTTCAGTGACTGTGCGTTGTAAAATACGCAATAAAGTGAATCATGCACCGATTGCCTTTATTGATAAAATGGTATTTGTTAACGTAAATGAAAATGGTTTACCTATTCCACACGGTATGCGAGCCAATGCGGCTTAGTTGTTCTATTACTCACAGTAGGGTTGCGTTTATGTTGATTGAGCTGAAGATAAACAGCAAAAAATAAGGAGCTATGATAGCTCCTTAATATTGATGGTAAATAGACTTAGTGTATTACTCGACTTTAGCGATACGCTGTTGATAATCATTGATTAAATGCTCCATTATTTGATTTGGAGAAGCATCTTGGCAGCAGTTGTCTAAATAGATTTTAAATGTGACAAGGGCATGGCCATCATGCTTAAGGCGGCTACTTTGCATGGCAAAATAGGCTTCTTCATTATCGGCTTTTCGAACCACAAAATCGTCTAGTTCAAATGATTTGGTGCCTGAGAGGTTGTGCCATTTAGTGATACGGTCTAGAGCAATTTCACAAGATTGGTTTACTTCGATATGGTTGAGCCATGTTGCCGTTTGTTCGTTTTCTTTATAGTGCGGGCATCGAACGGTGTAATTATATATATGAGTAATCGCTGTCATTGTTTACCTACCTATTCGCTATCTAAGTGTTTTCATCATAGACCTTATTTTTTGTATTGGTCAATCCTTATTTCAAGAACTTAGATCTAAGCATCACTTTTTACTAAATTAAAAATAAGCTGTTGTCATTGTTGGTTTTTTACATTAAACACCAGCTAAAAAAGCCCGTAAATAAATACGGGCTTGGGGCTGCTTAACTAAACGAGTTAACCTTAATTCGACCTCAGAGATAAGTTAGCTAAAGTTGACATACTCATCCCTTTATATTGGTTTATGTTCTGTTATTGAATTTTATAGCGCGTTAGTGAAAATTTGGCAAATTTCTGCGTGTGTAGCCTGTTTTGGATTTGTAAAACCACAAGCATCCTTAAGGGCATTATCTGCTAGGGTAGGAATGTCTTCAGCTTTAACACCTAATTCAGTTAAATTTGCAGGGATGTTTACTGCTGTAGACAGTTGCTTAATGGCATCGATTGCTGCTTTAGCGCCTTGATCGTCTGACATTGCTGTGATGTCGATGCCCATTGCTTTGGCTACGTCAGCTAAGCGTGCAGGTACGACTTGAGCGTTATATGTTTGAACATGCGGCAGAAGCAATGCGTTACATACGCCGTGTGGTAAATCATAAAAACCACCCAGTTGATGTGCCATCGCATGCACATAACCTAGGCTGGCATTATTAAATGCCATACCCGCGAGAAATTGGGCATAAGCCATGTTTTCACGAGCTTGGATGTCATCGCCGTGTTTTACAGCATTGATTAAGTTAGCTTGAATAAGCTCAATGGCTTTTATTGCACATGCATCGGTGATCGGATTGGCAGCAATAGAAACATAGGCTTCAATGGCATGCGTTAATGCATCCATACCTGTGGCTGCTGTGAGTGATGCTGGCTTTTCAAGCATCAGTTCTGGATCATTTACAGAAAGTATTGGGGTGGTATTTTTATCGACAATGGCCATTTTAATGTGCCTTGCTTCATCGGTAATAATACAAAAACGGGTCATTTCGCTTGCCGTGCCGGCAGTGGTATTAATGGCCACTAATGGCATTTGTGCCTTAATTGAGACATCTACACCTTCATAATCTTTAATGTTGCCGCCATTAGTGGCAACAAGCGCTATGCCTTTAGCGCAATCATGAGGCGAACCACCGCCTAATGAAATAATAAAATCACACTTATGACTTGTTAATAGCTCAAGGCCAGCGGCAACATTACCTGTAGTAGGGTTGGGTTGAACACCATCAAAAATAACCACTTCAATCCCATTAGCATTGAGCTTTTTAGTCACCTTAGCCACTAAACCAATACTCACTAGTGGTTTGTCGGTAACAATTAGTGCTTTGGTAAATCCAAATGCGTTGATGTCTTTAATGGCTTCATCTACGCTACCTTGACCCAGAATGTTGACGCTTGGAATAAAAAATTTAGTCGCCATATTGATTGTCCTTTATATAAGATTGAATATTCTCTGTGGTAAACGTAGCAATAACACCAACAATATTATGTGATCTGAATCTGATTAACGGCGATTAAAAACAATTATTGATCTGATTTTTCTTACTGTTTATATCAAGAGTCGCAGAAAATTTTAGATGAATATTATCTTGTTTATATATAGAATGATTCACGGTAAAACATGAAGGGACCATGGTTTTAGATTGTTTTTACATGACTAGATCGAGATAGCTTGGATGCTAATGTGCTTATTAAGGATAGATAAGGGAAATATATAGATGTTGAATCTAAATGTTTTTTTCTCAATTTTAGAAAATTCAGCGCTACTTCTGGCGCTAGTTTATGTTTGCTCACTCTCTCCTTTGTATCAACGTAAAGTGGATCCTGCCCTGTGGCCATTTTATATTGGTGCACTTGTCGGTGTTATTGGCATCATTATCATGATGTTTCCAGTGGTTGAACAACAGCCAATATTGTTTAATGCAAGCTCAGTAGCGATCAGTTTAAGCGGATTATTCTTTGGTGCTATTCCTACTGCTATCGCCATCATTATTATGGCGCTATACCGCTATTTCTTGGGTGGTGAAGCGGTCGCGGTGGGCATATTCATCTTGATCAGCAGCGCTATGATAGGGCTAATTTGGCGCCGATTTCGGGTGGATAAATTAGATCAAATTAGCTATGTTGAGTTTTACCTTTTCGGTGTAGCAGTGCATGCGGTATTACTGAATTGGTTATTTTTATTACCTTCCGAACAAGCGTTAG
This sequence comes from Shewanella sp. SR43-8, assembly GCF_014163775.1. Taxonomy (NCBI): domain Bacteria; kingdom Pseudomonadati; phylum Pseudomonadota; class Gammaproteobacteria; order Alteromonadales; family Shewanellaceae; genus Shewanella; species Shewanella sp. SR43-8. The sequence continues at coordinate 44,162 of NZ_JACJDX010000010.1, forward strand.
CCATTTTCACTCTTATGTCACTGCCTATCATGACGGTATTACCGTTACTGACGCTGATCATTGGTCATTTTCTTAGCCAAATAGTATCCAGTAAAAACGATATACAAGTTAAACTTCAAGACGATTTTCTATTTAAAAATCAATTTGATATTGGCAATATTGGTATTTCCATTAGTACAAAAAATAAATATTGGCTGCGAGTTAATCCTTATTTATGTCGTATGTTTGGTTACAGCGAAAAAGAATTAACATCGCTAACCTGGCAAGCATTAACTCATCCAGATGATTTGAATAAAGATTTATTACTCTATGAGGAAATGCTTAAAGGCCAACTCAACGAATACGAAATTGATAAACGTTTTATCGCCAAAGATGGTTCGGTTGTTTATACCCATATGACCATTACATGTCGTCGTCATATTCAAGACGATACTTTTTTGGTGATTGCAGCTTTTCTAGACATCACCGAACGAAAGCAAGCGGAGCAAGCTTTATTACACAGTAAAGAACAACTCGCTTTGGTACTCGATAGTAGTGAATTAGGCGTCTGGGACTGGGATGTCGTTAGTCATCGTATTAGCACTAATCGATACAGTGCTGAGATTTTGGGCTGTACCATGGACGAGCTTAATTTGCAGCCAGAGCGATGGATAGATGCAATACATGCAAAAGATAAATTTAAGTTTTTGCGCAGTATTAATGAAATTATAACAGGCCGCAGCATTAGTCAGCGTGTGGAATATCAATTAATTGATTCTCAAGGTGTGTGGCGCTGGATTTTACAAACCGGCAGCGTTGTTGATGTTGATGCTAAAGGTAAACCTCTGAGAGTGTTTGGCACTCATAGTGATATTACTGATATTAAACAGGTTGAAGATTCGTTAAGTATTGCCTCATCTGTGTATCAAAACTCCAGTGAAGCCATGAGTGTGTTTACTGCTAATGGCATTATTATTGATTCAAATCCGGCATTTTCTTTTATCACAGGATTTACTCAGGAAGATATACAAAATCAGCATTTGAGTATGTTTGAAACAGATCTGCAGCCTAAACACTTTTATCAGCAGTTAACACAGCAGCTTAGCCAACAGGGGCATTGGCATGGTGAAGTGTGGATGCGGCGTAAAAATGGTGAAAGTTACCTTATCTTGTTAACGATTAATTCAATCGTGAGCAAGAAGTCGCAGGCAGATCGATTTGTTGCGTTATTTTCTGATGTTACTGAGAAAAAACAAACGGAAGAGTTGATATGGCGCCAGGCCAATTATGATGCACTGACCGGATTACCTAATCGGAGGATGTTACTAACATTTCTGAATCAAGAGGTTTTATTAAGTGACCGTAAGCATAATCATTTTGCATTGATGTTTTTAGATTTAGATTATTTTAAAGAGATTAACGACACATTGGGCCATGATATGGGCGATGTATTGTTGCTTGAAACGGCGGCTCGTCTAAAGCAATGCATTCGAGAAACTGATGTTGTTGCTCGTCTTGGTGGCGATGAATTTACCATAGTACTGGCCAATCTTGAAGATACTCATGGTGTCGATCGCGTCGCACAGCAAATACTCAAACAACTGTCAAAACCTTATTTATTAGGTGAGCAAACGGCTTATATTAGCGCCAGTATTGGTATCACTCTATTTCCTGACGACGCAAAAACAACGGAAGGATTGTTAAAGAATGCCGATCAAGCTATGTATTCAGCTAAAAAGCTTGGGCGTAGTCGATTTAATTATTTTACCTCGGCAATGCAAGATAGTGCCCAAAAGCGGATGCTACTGATCCGGGATCTCAAAGTTGCCATCACTCAACAGCAATTTGAACTGTATTACCAACCCATTGTTGATTTAAGTTGTCAGCAGGTGATCAAAGCTGAAGCGTTAATTCGTTGGCATCATCCTACCGTGGGCGTTATTCCGCCGGCAGACTTTATCTCTATTGCCGAAGAGACTGGCATGGTAGTCGATATTGGTAATTGGGTCTTTTATCAGGCTTGTGAGCAAGCAAAGAAATGGAAAGCACAGTTTGATGCTGACGTTCAAATCAGTATTAATATGTCTTCTGTGCAGTTTAAAGATGAGTCGACTCAGGTTGAAGACTGGCTCAACTACATGCATTCGCTCGCATTACCGACCAATAGTATCTGCATTGAAATCATTGAAAGCTTATTGCTTGAAATTGAACCTAATGTTGAGGCTAAATTATTAGCTTATGCTGATGCTGGTATACAAATCTCGCTTGATGATTTTGGCTCAGGTTATTCATCGTTGGCCTATTTAAAGAAATTTAACATTAATTACCTTAAAATTGACAAAGGTTTAGTCAATAGTTTGTCTGCAGAAAGTAATGAAAAGTATTTGTGCGAAGCGATTATTGCCATGGCCCATAAGCTTGGCATTGAAGTGATTGCCGAAGGTATTGAAACTGAAAATCAACGACAGTTAATGGAGCTTGCTGGTTGTGATTATGCCCAAGGATATATTTTCTCGCATGCCTTGTGTCGACACGATTTTGAGCAAAAGTATTTAGTTAATAAAGTAACACAACTAAAATTGACTAAGGTCATGTCACGTTAATGTCATCGCGACACACTCAACACCTGCATCATCCACCGTGATAAATGGTTGCTAACACCATTAATGTAATAGTTAATGGTGTTTAGATTAGTATACAATAGCGACCTATTTTTATTTGTTTTTACTGAGTCTGTTATGTCATTTACGTCGCTAGGGTTATCGCCACTATTATTAGATGCGGTGAGTCAATCTGGGTATCAAACTGCTACTCCTGTCCAACAAGCTGTGATCCCACTAGCGCTAGATGGCCGAGATGTGTTGGCCAGTGCCGAAACCGGTACCGGAAAAACAGCCGCTTTTGCTTTACCGTTACTCAGCCATTTAATGGCCCAAGATGATGCGGATTTACCATCATCACATCGTTTACGTGCATTAATCATGACACCGACCCGTGAGTTAGCGATTCAGATTGAACAAAATTTAGTTAAATACAGCCAATTTATTAATCTGATTAGCTTAGCTGTGTATGGCGGCGCGAGTATAAACCCTCAGCGCAAAGCATTAGAGCAAGGTGTCGACATATTGGTCGCTACCCCAGGGCGTTTGTTTGACATTATTGGTCAACATGAATTGGATTTATCTTTTGTCACTCATTTAGTGATTGATGAAGCAGACCGTATGCTCGATCTTGGCTTTGTGAAAGATATTGAAAAAGTGAAGCGCTTAATTGCCAGACAACATCAAACCATGATGTTTTCTGCTACTTTTTCTGAAGAAGTTAAAACCCTAGCAGCTAAAATGCTAAACAATCCTGAATATGTTCATGTTGAAACCCAAACCACAGCGGCTAATGTTGTCCAGCAGGTGTATCAAGTCGACACCCGTCGTAAAGCCGAGTTGTTATCTGAATTGATTGGCAAGCATAACTGGCAGCAAGTGATGGTGTTTACCAGTCGCAAAGAAACCGCCGATCATTTATATCGCGAGTTAAGCCTAGACGGTATTAAGTCATCGGTATTTCACGGTGATAAAAGTCAAGGCGCACGCAACCGCGCTTTAGAAGAGTTTAAAACTGGTCAATTACGCGTGTTAATCGCTACCGACTTGGCCGCTCGCGGACTTGATATTCAAGCGTTACCAAGAGTGATTAACTTTGAATTGCCTGAAGAATGTGAAGATTATGTTCATCGTATAGGGCGCACTGGCCGTGCGGGATTAGGCGGTGAAGCGATTTCGCTGGTCAGCCCGCAAGAGCTTGAGTTACTTGCCGCAATTGAACTACTTATTGGACAGTCTTTACCGTTACTGGTGCCAGTCGGATATGAAGAAGGGGCGCCACTACCTGCTAGATATCGTGATGTGGCGATTGAGAAACCTAAAAAAGTACTTAAGTATAAACGGGGCAAGCCATCGCAAACTGATGCTAAGCCGACTCGTAAAGGTAAATATTCTAAAGCGAAAAAATGATCACTAAACCGATTAATACCAATATCATTACCGGTTTTCTGGGCGTGGGTAAAACCACGCTCATTAGCCAGTTATTAGCGCATAAACCCAAAGATGAAGTGTGGGCTGTGTTGGTGAATGAGTTTGGCGAAATAGGCATAGATGGTGGATTGTTAAATGCCACTGTCGGTGATAATTACGCATCTGAATCATCAAAAAAACAGCCTGCTGTGGTGATAAAAGAAGTACCCGGTGGTTGTCTTTGTTGCGTGTCTGGCTTGCCAACACAAGTGGCGATAAATCAGCTTATCCAACAAGCAAAACCGGATCGATTACTCATAGAACCCACAGGGTTAGGTCATCCAGCCGAAATTGCTAAGTTGTTAACATCTGAATATTATCAGCATGTTATTAAGCTACAAACCAGTATCTGCCTAGTGGATGCCCGCAAAGTTGGCGATCCTCGCTATCAAAACCATGATACGTTTATACAGCAATTACAGCTGGCAGATGTGCTGCTTGCTAACAAAGCACAGCATTACACGGCAAACGATCATCTGCAACTGCAGCAATTCCTCAGCAAGTTACACTTACAACACACGCCACTTATCACAGTCGCTAATCACTTCACTGATATTGACTTGATCCAGCAGATTTTGGCGCACTTAAATGTTCCGACAAAGTATCGTTGTTCAACAACAGCACAACGCTTATTGGGCCGAAAATCGCTTGCAGACAATTGGTTTTCGAGCGAGCCACCACTGAGTGATATTGATGCCGCTGAGGTTTCTGCTAGTGGTTTTATCCACAAAACCAATCAAGGTGAGGGCTGCTACAGCAGTGGGTGGATATTCTCCGCGGTGCATTGTTTTCAGTTTGAGCGCTTTATGGCCTGGATTGACACGGTTAAAATAGATAATGTATTGAGATTAAAAGCGATAGTGATCACTAGCGACGGAGTATTAGGGGTCAATATGGTTGATGGCTCGTTAGCGCTAAATGAGCTTGATGATACTCTAGACTCAAGGGTAGAAATTATTAGTGATATACCACTTGAACATGAAAAGTTGCAGCAACAATTACTGGCGTGTTTATTGAACTAACTTTATTAAATTAGCGTTTATTAAATTAGCGTTAATAGGCCAACTTGATTGGGGTGAATAATTCGTTTCATGACGCCAATTAACCTTGAGTTCAGAAATTAGCGTTAAGTATGGTAACAAAAAATAAGGGCATTGATATCATATCAATGCCCTTATTATTTTCGCTATTTACTCTGATGGCCGGTTAATTTAACGGGTACATTCTTCTAGTAAATATGCTAAATGGCGGTATGAAATACCACTGTGTTGGGTTAAGCCTACCTCACACATTCTGTTGGCGTAGTAACCTTCTTTAGTTTCAGCAGGAATAAGCTTTTTAATGTTACGCAATGCGCTGGCATTAATTTCAGGCTTATAAAGCCCTTTCTCACCAGCATAACCACAACAAGTAATGTCTGCTGGTAACACGACGTGGTTAGCACACGCATCAGCAATTGCCTGTTGTTTAGGTTCTAATTTCATCTTACGGGCACTACAGCCTTGGTGTAAAGTGACATTAGATTTCTTGGTTATGGTCATCTTAGGTAGCATCTCGTCGTGCATAAACTCGACTAAATCGGTTATTTTGACCTTAGGATTACCGGTTAAGGTACGATAAGTACAAGACAAGGCATCAACAATAATAGGCACCTTGCCATTATCAGACTGTTTACTCAGAGCATCAATCAGTTCATCACGCTTAGCATCGGCGTTTTTAAAATCACCTTTTGATTCCCACATCTGACCGCAACATAAATGGCGAGTGTTTTCTGGGATGATCACATTGTAGCCAGCCCGTTCGAGCAAAGTGATAACGACTTCAGGTAAGGTGCGGTTATCAGGATCTTTTGGTGTTGGACCAAAGGTTCTGCCACCGCATGCTGGGAAGTATAAAACTGTTTTCTGACCCGGTTTGTGAGCCGATGGTTTTGTGACTTTACCGCCTTTAGGGAAGTCAGGGTTCCAATATGGCACTTCTTTGGAAATCAAGCGTCCAGCTTTCATCAAGGAGTTAGTAATGCTATCGCCGGTTATTTTGTGCACAATGCCTAAAATATCGAAACCTGTACTGATCACTTGGTTTACTGCGCCAAAATGTTTGGCTTGGAAGTCGAGTACTTTTTGCTCTGTGGTCGTGATGTAGGGGGTACGCAGTTTACGTACTAACTGACCCATACTGTTATCAACTGGGCAGGCAATAGTACATAACTGACATGCTGCACACGTATCAACAACATCATATTTAGCACTGGCACGCATTTCGGCTGCGGCTTTTTTATCACCAGATTGCTCTAAACGTTCAATTTCACGTAGTACCGCAATTCGTTGTCGTGGAGAGAAGTTGAGTGCCGAAGTCGGACATGTTTTCTCGCAAAAACCACACTCAATACATTTGTCGACGAAATCATCAACAATAGGGCAAGGTTTGATGTTTTTAACATGTACCAAGCTATCATCGTTAAGGATAACTCCTGGATTTAACAGTTTACTTGGGTCGAATATTTGTTTGATTTGCTTCATTAACGTGTAAGCGTCAGTACCCCATTCCATTTCAACAAACGGGGCTACAGCGCGACCGGTACCATGTTCTGCTTTCATCGAACCGTCGTACTTATTGATCACCATGTCAGCGACATCTTTCATAAAGCCTTGGAAGCGATTGATGTCATCTTGTGAGGCAAATGTAGGCGTGATAATAAAGTGGAAGTTACCGGCTAAGGCATGGCCATAAATTACCCCTTCAGGGTAACCGTGCTTATGGAACAAGGCGGTTAAGTCTGACGCTGCACTGGCTAAATGCTGTAATTCGAATGCTACATCTTCAATAATGACGGATGTACCTTTTGGCCTTGCACCGCCAATAATAGGGAATAAACCTGAGCGCATTGCCCAATACTGGCCAAATACCACTGGATCATTACTAAATTCTGTTGGGCGTTCGGTGTCAATATGGGCAATTTTTTGAATAACATCTTCAGTGTATTTCACTAATGTTTGTGGATCATTAGCGCGACACTCAATCAATAAAATAGCCGAACCTTCAGGTAAATCACTTAACCACTTCGGCATACCGGTTTTTCCGGTAACCGACTTAATTGATGCCCAGTCAAGCAATTCTGCTGCGGCAACACTATCGCCTTTAATAGGGGGAACCGCTCTGGCGGCATCTTCCATATTAAAAAATACTGCCATGGCAGAAGCCTTAAATTGCGCTTCTTCAACTGTGTGATAAGTCACTTCATTAACAAACGCGAGTGTACCTTCCGAGCCAACAATTAAGTGATTAATTAAATCGAATGGGTCACTAAAATCCACCAGTGCATTAATGCTGTAACCCGTGGTATTTTTAATTGAGAACTTCTTACGGATTCTGGCTGATAAGGTTGGATTGTTCTGTGTGAGCTGTGCTAAATCGGTTAATGCTCTAAGTAACATTGAATGCGATTGACTAAATGCTGCTTTAGAATCTGGGCAACCCGTATCGAGTTCAGTCCCATCGGCGAACATTAACTTAGCAGATTTAATTGTTTGATAACTGTTTTGAGCTGTACCACAACACATGCCAGATGCGTTGTTTGCTACCATACCCGCAATTTGAGCCGAGGCTAATGTTGCTGGATCTGGGCCAATTTTTTTATTGAAGGGTTTTAATGCCATGTTGGCATCAGAACCAATGACTGCAGCACCTAGAGTGATCGATGTTTTATCTTCACTAATGTCTATGTTTCTAAAACCATCATGACCCAAAATAAGTAAAATGCCTTCACCAATAGCCTGGCCAGACAAACTGGTGCCCGCGGCGCGGAAGGTCACTGGGACATTATGTGCATTGGCAATATTGAGGGTTATTTTAACTTGTTCTGGAGTATCAGCATGTACCACAATTTCAGGTACAATCCGAAAATAACTGGCATCTGTAGACCAAGCAAAACGACGCACTGGATCGTTAGATACGGCCTGGCTTCCCAGTTGTGACGTTAACGTGTCCATCACTACTTGATAATTAATCGTCATAATATGCTCTCTTAATATTTGAATATACAGCAGGAATAGTGTGCCTGCTGTATTGTTATCGTTAGAATAGAAGCCACTTTACAGTGAATTAAAATCCACCCCAGAGAACGGCAATGGTACCTGCGACTAAGGCATATCCAATTGCGATAGGCATTGTTTTACGAATAATTTCAGATTCACGTCCAGCCATACCCACAACTGTAGCAGCAGCAACAACGTTCATGACACACATCATGTTACCCGCATTTGCCCCAATACCTTGAAGTGCGAGTGCGATGGCGTGATTCATACCAATGTTGTCGGCAACAGAATACTGTAGGCCTGAAAACATCATGTTTGAGAAGGTTGCAGAACCAGACAAAAAGGCACCAAAAATACCGACGATAGGCGAAACCCAAGCCCACACTGAGCCCATGCTATTCGCCAATAAGTCTGCTAAGGCCACAGGCATTGAAGCCAGACCAGCACCATTTTCACCTGAGTTAAGGAATATTTTCACCATAGGTACAGATGCACCGAGTGAAATAATAGTAGGCAACATCGATTTGCACGATACGGTAATTGATTGCTTCATCGTGGCAGGTTTCATTTTAAATAACATAAAACCGAATAAACAGACGACGACAAAGAAAATACCAGGCGCATACAAGGTTGCAAAACCTGCTTTAAGCTCAGTACCTAATAAACCCGTCCAACTGATATTAAAGCCGAGTAACCAGGTTTTAAATGGAACAACCACGCGAGATAAAACTAACAACGCGGCCATAATGATGTATGGAGACCAAGCGGCAATTTGTGAAAATTTAACCGGTGTTTGGTTTAGGGCTATTTCTTCATCTGATTTATGATCGTTTTCGCTGAAGTCACACCAAGGTTTTGCCGGCAGTAACCAGCCTTTTCTAGCGACAGGGATAACTAACGCCATGCCCACAAGAGCACCAATAACGGATGGGAATTCAGGGCCTGCAAAATAGTTAATTAACCATGCTGGTATCGTAAAGGCGAAACCTGCAAATATGGCGAATTTCCAAACTTGTAAGCCTTCTTTGATTGATTTGTTTCGACCAAAAAAGCCAGTTAACACACACACCATCACTAACGGAATTAATGTACCCGTAAATAAGTCAATGGTGATCATATGTTTAGCGATAAACTGTGCGTAACCTGCAAAAGTGCCGCCATGTTCAGCAATTTGCGTTGCTGCCATGTTAACGCCGCCTTCAGTTAGACCTTGTTCCATCCCAAATAGAACTGGTAAGCCAATAGCGCCAAATGATACCGATGTTGAATCCGCAATCAAGGCGACTACTGCAGCTGCAATAGGAGGAATACCGAGTAACACTAGCAGCGGTGCACCGATTGCTGCAGGTGTGCCAAAGCCAGCTGAACCTTCAATAAACGAACCAAACAACCAACAAATAATAATGACCTGAACACGTGCATCGGCACTAATGTTAGTAAAGCCTGAACGAATAGTGTCCATGGCGCCAGAATATTTAAGGGTATTTAATAAAAACACCGCGCCAAAAATAATGGTTAGCGGTGTTAGTGCAGCAAGAAGACCTTCAACAACCGAAGCGGCAAGAAGTTGTGTATCCATTTGCCATATAAACATTGCTACAAGGCCTGTAGCAACCATTGATATGGGCATTGCTTTCGACGCTGGTAAGCGCATAAGCACCAAAAATACCATTACGCTAATAATGGGGGTTAAGCTTGCTAGTATCTGTAATATTGTCATGCATACCTCGAATCACTATAAGTGGGTATTGAATTGTTATTATTTGTTAGCATTTGGCTAACTAGGGCGTAATAGACGTTATTTAGGTGTTAAGGATGTTGATCGAGATCATCTAATACACGAGAAAGTGTAATCGTCGACAGAACTGTGAGGCGAGTCAGTATGAGGTTATTAAGTGCGTGTTTGAGATCACGCTTTTTAAGGATGCAACAGGTCATATAGAGTAAACCAAACGAGTTTTCGATTGGCTTTACAATATAATTAATTAGTATTTGGTAATGTGAAGAAGCTCACTGGAAAGGGAGGTAGGCTGTGACTTAGATCAAACTGTTAGAAAAGTTTACTGCCCCAGCCTAATTTATTGCGCAATACGTGAAAATAATTATGTCCTTTGGGATGAATAAGTCTTAGGCGTTCATTTGAACGCCGAATTAAGATTTCATCACCAGGTAATACCGCTAAATGGACGTGGCCATCACAACTGACCTCAAGGTTTTCACCGTTATCAGGTGACACGACTAATTTAATCGTGCTGCATGCATCGACGACTATAGGGCGGCAAGACAAGGTGTGCGGGAACATAGGCACTAAAATCAGAGCTTGTAGATTAGGGGTTAAAATTGACCCACCTGCTGATAATGAATATGCCGTAGAACCTGTTGGTGTCGAGACAATCATGCCATCTGCGCGTTGGCTATACATAAATTGGTCGTCAATATACACTTCAAACTGGATCATATGAGCAATTTTGCCCGGATGGAGCACAGCTTCATTCACCGCGGTATTACTTGCGGTTATTTTTCCGTGGCGATGAACTTCAGCCTCGAGTAAAAAACGGTTTTCGGTTTCAAATTCGCCGCCAAGTACTTTGGATAAAGCTTCTTCGAAATTATCAGGTGGCAAATCGGTTAAAAAGCCTAAATTACCTCGGTTTACCCCAATAACCGCCACGTTGAAACGTGCTAATACCCTTGCAGCACCCAGCATATTACCATCACCGCCAACGACGATAGCTAGATCACAATGCTCACCCATTTCAAGTAGGTCCATTGAACAAACATCAGGCCCTAGCTCTGAAGATACTCGTCCTTCAACGATAACTTTAAAGCCCTGTATGCTCAACCAATGATGCAATCGGGTTAACGTTAGGTTAGTCCCTTGATGATGTGGTTTGCCGATGAGTCCGATAGTCTGGAACAATTTAGTCATATTCGCGTTTGTTATGCCTTTAGGCCTTGAAACATAAGAATTGATCCCCATAATATACTCAAACTTATTAGAAGTGTGAGATTTGCTGTTAATTTTCAGCAAATGGCCACTTTATTTATTGTCGTAGAATACGAAATAACGCATTTATGAGCTGGAGCGAACATGAGCAACGAATCGAACAATACATCGCAAGATCAAGTAGAAGATCAAATTACTTCTGAAGTCGCGGCTGATGAAGTTAGTTTGATGGATGAATTAACCCAAGCAAATTTTCGTATTGAAGAATTAGAGCAACTACTGGCTGAATCTGAAGCTGCGTTAGCTGAGCGTAAAGATGTTGAAATGCGCGCAGCAGCAGAAACACAGAACATCCGAACTCGCGCGGCAAAAGATGTCGAGCAAGCGCGTAAGTTTGCCTTAGAGAAGTTTGCTAACGAACTGTTACCTGTCATCGATAATATGGAACGTGCCTTACAGGGAACCAATCCTGAAGATGAAGCGACCAAGGCGATTTATGAAGGTGTTGACCTGACAATGAAAGGCTTTTTAACGTCAGTGGCTAAGTTCGGCGTAACCCAAGTTAATCCTCAGGGTCAAGCATTTAACCCAGAACATCATCAAGCTATCGGTATGCAGCCTAGTGCTGAGTTTCCAGCTAACACTGTGATGATGGTCATGCAGAAAGGGTATTTACTGAACGATCGTTTATTGCGACCTGCTATGGTGATGGTATCTCAAGGCGGTGCAAGTGTGGATGTTGAAGCTTAACGTTTAAGCCGATACAAGGTCGAAAGACTGAATCAATAGACACAAAAAAGGACTGAATTTTCAGTCCTTTTTTATTAGCATCATCAGCGAGTCATGCTCATAGCACACGTAACCGCCGTTAAACCTTAGGCCATAAAGGCTTGGATTTGGGCTAAAATACCTGCTGCATCGAGTTGCAGATCTGCGATTATCTCATCTGGCGCACCGTGCTCAATAAACTCATCAGGTAAGCCAATTTGTAACACGGGTTTCACAATCCGCATTTTATGTAATGCTTCAATCACTCCTGAGCCTGCACCACCCATAATCGCATTTTCTTCTATCGTCACAATAACATCATGGCTGTTGGCGAGTTGTTCAAGCAAGCTTAGATCCAGTGGTTTAACAAAGCGCATATCAGCAACCGTGGCATCCAGCTTTTCAGCCGCATCAGTCGCTGCTTCAAGTGTGGTACCAAAGTTCACAATCGCAATTTTTTGACCTTGGCGGGTTAATACCCCTTTACCGATAGGCAATGCCATCATACTTTCTACTTGTTCTGCACCTGTGGCAAAACCGCGTGGATATCGCACCGCCGTAGGACCATCTTGGTAACAATACCCGGTATAGAGCATTTGGCGACATTCATTTTCATCTGATGGCGCCATAATGATCATATTCGGAATACAGCGCATAAAGCTTAAATCGAATGCACCTTGATGGGTAGGGCCATCGGCTCCCACAATACCGCCGCGATCAATAGCAAATAATACCGGTAAACGTTGCAAAGCTACGTCGTGAATAAGTTGATCGTATCCGCGCTGCAGGAAGGTCGAATATATGGCGACCACAGGCTTTAGTCCTGCACAGGCAAATCCTGCGGATAAGGTGACCGCATGTTGCTCGGCAATCGCAGCATCAAAATATTGGCTTGGGAAGCGTTGTGAAAACTCAACCATGCCAGAACCTTCGCGCATAGCAGGAGTGATAGCCACTAATTTCTCGTCTGTGGCAGCCATGTCGCATAACCATTTACCAAACACTTGTGAAAACGTAGGTAAACCAGGTTTAGTGGTCGGTTTCTTAAACTGGCTTGGATCAAATTTAGGCACTGCGTGCCAGCCGATAGGATCTTTTTCAGCAGGTTCATAACCACGACCTTTTTTAGTCATGATATGCAGTATCTGTGGACCTTTGAGGTTACGCATATTACGCATGGTTTCAACGAGCGAATCGACATCGTGACCATCTATAGGGCCAATATAATTAAACCCTAGTTCTTCAAATAGCGTTGCAGGCACAACCATGCCTTTAAGGTGTTCTTCAGTACGCTTAGCCATTTCTTTAATGACTGGCATCCCTTTAAGGACCTTTTTACTGTTCTCTCTAATGGTGGTATAAAAACGTCCTGACATCAGTTGTGCTAAGTGGTTATTCAGTGCACCAACGTTTTCAGAAATCGACATTTCGTTGTCATTAAGTACCACCAGCATGTCATTGTGCAAGTCGCCCGCATGATTAAGGGCTTCAAACACCATACCGCCTGTCATGGCGCCATCACCAATGACGGCAACCACTTTACGACCCACAGCTTCTTTTTCAGCAGCGATCGCCATACCTAATGCTGCACTCACGGAAGTGCCTGAGTGGCCTACGCTAAAGGTATCGTATGGGCTTTCTTCACGCCATGGGAAAGGATGCAAGCCATTTTTTTGGCGAATGGTGTGCATCTGTTCGCGACGATCAGTGAGTATTTTGTGTGGATAAGCTTGATGGCCTACGTCCCAAATTAATCGATCGAATGGGGTATTGTAGACGTAATGAAGTGCCACAGTTAATTCAACTGTGCCTAAGCCAGAAGCGAAATGTCCGCTAGAAATACCAACAGACTGAAGTAAGAACTGTCTGAGTTCATCAGACACTTGTGGAAGTAAACCTTGAGGTAACTTCCTCAATTCTTCTGGTGTATTAGCTTTTGCTAGTACTGGGAATTTAGAAATATCGAAGCTCATAGCGAGATTGTCTGACTCTTTATTATAATCTTCGCTCAATAATGTAGTGGGCGAAGTCTGCAATTAACTGGCTATTGTATGGTAATTTAGTCAGCGCTGATAGTGCATCTTGTATTAGTTGTTCTGCACAGGCTTTGGCACCATCGAGACCGAGTAGTTTCGGAAAAGTGCTTTTATTCGATTGCTGATCGCTGCCTTGGGGTTTTCCTAGCTCTTCAGTGCTTGCGGTGATATCTAAAATATCATCCTGAACTTGAAAAGCTAATCCAAGCGTGTGAGCGTATTTCATCATGAGTTGATAGTGCTCATCGGGTATGTCTGCAGCAATCAACGCGAGCTCTACGGCACAAGTAATCAACGCACCGGTTTTTTTATTATGTAATTCGGTTAATCTTTCTATATTGATACTGTGATCGGTAGCACTAAGATCAATTGCTTGTCCACCACACATGCCCTGGTACCCAGAGGCTTTGGCAAGTGCTCTCACCATGGCGATTTGCTGTTTTGGGTGTAAGTCATTGCTCGGGGCGGTGATAATTTCAAACGCTAATGTTTGAAGTGCGTCTCCAGCAAGAATTGCAGTGGCTTCATTAAAGGCAACATGTACCGTGGGTTGACCACGACGAAGTGCGTCGTTATCCATAGCCGGTAAGTCATCATGTATTAAAGAATATGCATGAATACATTCAATGGCTGCGGCAGCTTTATCCAAGGCATTGATATTGACACCCAGCATATCACCGACACTGTAGACCAAAAATGGTCTAATGCGTTTACCGCCTAATAATGCCCCATGCAGCATGGCCGCTTTTAAATCTGGGGCGGCATCATCAAGCAAAGTTAAATGCTCGTTAAGAGTAACATTAACGCGCTTTTGGTATGTTGTTATCGCTTCAGCTAACACGTATCAAGACCTATTATTTAATACACACTCTGTGACGATTATTCACTTTCAACAGTGAATGGCACAAATTCAGCATCATCTTCATTTAGTAATATAGAGACTTTTTGCTGTGCTTGTTCAAGTTTTGCTTGGCTTTGTCTGACTAACTTAATACCACGCTCAAATTGTTTAAGCGCGTCATCCAGAGACACTTCGCCTTGCTCTAAATGAGCAACAATGGTTTCAAGTTCAGTTAATGATTGTTCAAAACTGAGGTTTTCTGGTTTTTTTGCCACAATTAATATTCCTTTCATTACGCGAGTGACAAGGTATATCAGCCCAGCGTATCGGTCAAATACAGTCGCTGGATATTTGCTCAACAGCACGCTTTGTTATTGAATTTTGTTTAGAATGTGCAAAAACAAGCTAAACTTGAGCCGAGTTTGTCCGATAACAAGTCATAATTTAAAATTGATAGCATAAAATAGTATTGAAACTGTTGCTGTAATACATAACGATGGGCAATATAGTTAAGCAACAATATGCCCCGTTGTTCAAGTTATACAGTATGTGCTCACAGCACGATAAAGCGGCACAAATAGGCAGCGCAATGACTGCGATTGAGGAGAGGTTGTGGATTTAGCTACCCTAATAGGTATTATTGGTGCTTTTGCATTTATTATTGGTGCGATGGTGACTAGTGGTGGTATCGGATTATTTATCGATGTACCGTCAATTTTGATTGTTGTTGCTGGCTCATTATTTGTTGTGATGATGAAATTTAACCTAAAACAATTTTTAGGTTCGATAAAGATTGGCATGAAAGCCTTCATGTTCAAATTAGACAAACCTGAAGATTTAATCGAACAAGCTGTCACCATGGCTGATGCAGCCCGTAAAGGGGGCTTCTTAGCATTAGAAGAGGCGGTTATAACTAACAGCTTTATGCAGAAAGCTGTCGATATGTTGGTTGATGGCCATGATGGCGATGTCGTGCGTAATGCGCTAGAAAAAGACATTACCTTGACAGAAGAGCGGCATAAAACCGGTATTGGCATTTTTAAAGCCATGGGTGATGTTGCCCCAGCAATGGGAATGATTGGTACACTTGTCGGCTTGGTGGCGATGTTATCTAACATGGATGATCCTAAATCCATTGGGCCATCAATGGCGGTCGCTTTGCTAACGACTCTTTATGGCGCAGTGATCGCCAACATGATCGCTATCCCAATGGCGGATAAATTATCATTACGTATGAACGAAGAATTGCTTAATCGTAATCTTATTATGGATGCGGTATTAGCTATTCAAGATGGACAAAATCCACGGGTGATCGAAGGCTTCCTGAAGAATTATTTGGCTGAAAAATTAAGAAAAATCGATACAACGGACGGAGAGTAACTCATGGCTAAGGCCAAGTGTGATTGTCCACCAGCAGGCGCCCCCATGTGGCTTGCCACCTTTGCAGACTTAATGTCATTGCTTATGTGCTTCTTCGTGTTGTTATTAGCGTTCTCTGAAATGGACGTGATGAAATTTAAGCAAATTGCCGGTTCAATGAAGTATGCATTTGGGGTGCAAAACAAAGTTGAAGTAAAAGATATCCCCAAAGGCACCTCTGTTATTGCATTGGAATTTCGCCCTGGTCGACCCGATCCCACGCCTATTGAGATCATTAATCAACAGACTAATGAAATGACTCAACCGACCATAGAATATCAGGCCGGCGAAGATGACAATGCAGGTGGAACCCAAAAACAAAGCGGTGAACAGCGTGGCGGTAATGCCGCAGCAACAGCGCAGCAAGAAGCTGAAGCAGTTAAAAAAGATGCTGCATCTTCACAAGAAAATATTAACGAGCAAGTTAAGAAAATGGCTGAAAAGCTTAATGAAGAAATCGTCGATGGTGCGATTGAAATTGAGTCTTTAGGTCAGCAAATTATTATCCGTATTCGTGAAAAAGGCTCGTTTGCATCTGGTTCTGGCTTTTTACAACCTAAGTTCAAACCCATAGTGCGATCGATTGGTGAATTATTAAAAGATGTTCCCGGCGTGATTACGGTATCCGGTCACACTGACGGGGCCGACATTAGTAATGAGCTGTACAGTTCAAACTGGGAGCTATCAAGTCAACGTGCTGTTTCCGTAGCTCATGAGTTAAGAAAAGTCCCCGGCTTTGATGAGACACGAATGAAAGTGGTTGGAGAGGCATCTAATCGGCCATTAGTGGCTAATGATTCTAATGAGAATAGAGCAAGAAATCGTCGCGTTGAAATTTCTATCGAGCAAGGTAAGCCTAAAGAGTCGAATGAAATTGTAGTCTCGCAATAGTAACAACTCATCAGTTTACATCATTATTAGCGCAGTCTATGAAGGTTAAATAGATTGCGCTTTTTTGTGTCAAAAATGTGCTTTAACAGCCGTTTCATTTACAAAAAACAGATAAAAAAGTGAATATGTTTGGTTAATAGACATCATTTGGTATAATTGGCAGATTATTGCATAAGTTATGCTATTTACTGGATTATCTACACATCTAGCAAATAGATCTGTGTTGTTTTTTAATTTATTATCAAGGCATTACTGTCCTTTTTACTTAGCAAAACCGAGTGTGGTGCTATTTGATGGTGATACCTGTGGAACCCTGATGAAGTTTATTGTAAAGCTGTACCCTGAAATCATGATGAAGAGCAAGTCTGTAAGAGTGCGCTTTACTAAGATGCTCGAAACCAATATCCGTAATGTACTAAAAAACGTCGATGAAGGTGCCAAAGTTCTGCGTCAATACGATCGTATTGTAGTCAAGGTACCAATTGATAAACCGGAATTGTGTGATGCATTTGCAGACCGATTATCTTGCATTCCAGGTATTGCTCACATCGTACAGGTCAGTGAATACAGCTTTGATTCTATTGATCATATTTACCAGCAAACATTACCAATATACCGTGACGAAATTGCCGGTAAAACATTTTGTGTTCGCGTAAAACGTTCTGGTAAGCATGATTTTAATTCAATTGATGTTGAGCGATATGTGGGTGGCGGATTAAATCAGCATACGGATGCACTAGGGGTAAAACTTAAAAATCCAGATGTGACCGTTAATCTTGAAATCGATCAAGATAAGCTTTACATGGTCGAACGCCGTATAGAAGGTCTGGGTGGTTTCCCAATGGCAACTCAAGAAGATGTGTTGTCGCTTATTTCGGGTGGTTTCGATTCTGGTGTATCAAGTTTTCAGTTTATTAAGAAAGGTGCGCGTACTCATTATTGTTTCTTTAATCTAGGTGGCGCTCAGCACGAGATAGGTGTTAAGCAGGTGGCTTATCATTTATGGAAAAAATATGGTGAGTCGCATAAAGTACGTTTTATCTCTGTGCCATTTGAGCCTGTTGTTGAAGAGATTCTTGAGCGTATTGATAATGGTCAAATGGGTGTAGTACTTAAGCGTGTAATGATGCGAGCAGCTACTCGAATCGCTGATAAATTTGGTATTCAAGCCTTAGTTACCGGAGAAAGCTTAGGACAAGTTTCTAGCCAAACACTGACTAACTTAAATGTGATTGATCGGAGTACTGAGTTACTGATTTTACGTCCGCTGATCACAATGGATAAACAAGATATTATTAATCAGAGCCGTATTATTGGCACTGAAGATTTTGCGAAGTCGATTCCTGAGTATTGTGGGGTTATTTCACAAAAGCCTACGGTTAAAGCGATATTGTCTAAGGTTGAAGCCGAAGAGATGAAATTCTCCGAAGACTTAATCGAACGGGTGGTTGCATCTGCTGTCGTGATGGATATTCGTGATATAGAGGCTGAAATGAATCAACAAGTTACCGAGACCGAAACGGTTAACAATGTGGCATCAGGTGAGATCATCATTGATGTTCGCGCTCCAGAAGAAGAAGAGCGAAGCCCATTATTGATCGATAATGTGATGATTAAAGCGATTCCATTCTTTAAATTAGCGACACAATTTGCTGACTTAGATAAGTCTAAAACGTATTTATTGTATTGTGACCGTGGGGTTATGAGTAAATTGCAGGCTTTATACCTTGTTGAGCAAGGCTATACGAACGTTAAAGTGTATCGCCCTTAACCACAGGAGCGGTTTGCGCGTGTGTTGGCCGCTTTTATCTGTATGAGTATTTAGGTCATAGCAAGTTGAATCAGCATACTTTTTAAGTTTGCATGTAACAGACGTAAAAAAACCGCATTGAATGCGGTTTTTTTTATTGTTTGGATAACAGGCTAAATCACAATCGTATTAGTTTGCTTGGACCACTTGTGAAGTTTTTTGTTGTTGTTCATTGTCAGCAACAAGAATGCTGTTAACATCGTTATTAATATCGATTTGCATGGCTTCAATACTTTGCGATAGTTCAGCATGTAAATCGGCCATATCGATAGGTTCTAGTTCAGTTGCTTGGGCTGTTGATAATCCGATGATGGATGTCAGCGCAACTGCAAACAGAGTATTTAGGTTGAACATAGGGGTGAGCCTCCAGGCTAATGAATCACATTTGGCGGACCATCCCAGTTACGTCGTAGAGAGTGTCCAACGGTATTTTTAATGCTGCTAATTTAACCAAACACAGTGTTCTTTACAAACGACAAAAAATAACCATAATCATTAGAAAAACTAATTATAAACCGAGAGATTGATCACTATGTCTAGACGATTACCTCCTTTGAATGCAGTTAAAGCATTTGAAGCTGCAGCAAGACATTTGAGCTTTACCCGCGCTGCAGAAGAGTTGTTTGTCACTCAAGCTGCTGTGAGTCATCAAATTAAGGCGTTAGAAGATTTTTTAGGGCTAAAGCTGTTTAGACGTAAAAATAGATCATTATTGTTAACAGAAGAGGGCCAAAGCTATTTTCTGGACATTAAAGATATTTTTATTGAGCTAGGAGAAGCGACAAATCGCTTGCTTGCTCGTAGTGCCGTCGGTTCGTTAACTGTGAGTATGTCACCGAGTTTTGCTATCCAATGGTTAGTGCCGCGTTTAGCTAAATTTAGTGAAAAAAATCCTGATATTGATGTGCGTATCAAAGCGGTAGACAGTGATGCAAGTTCGTTAACTGATGATGTTGATGTCGCTATTTATTATGGTCAAGGAAATTGGCCGGGTTTACGTGCAGACAAATTGCGTAATGAAGTGCTTATTCCGGTATGTTCGCCACTCTTACTCAATGGTCCTAAGCCACTAACCCTACCGAGCGATTTGAAGTTTCATACCCTACTGCACGACTCTAACCGTCAGGATTGGCAGGCATGGTTTAGGCAATGTGGCGTGACAGATATTAATGTCAATCAAGGGCCGATATTTAGCCATTCTTCATTGGTATTGCAAGCTGCAGCGCATGGCCAAGGGGTTGCTTTAGGTTATAGCGTACTTGCTCGTCCAGACATTAAAGCGGGGCGCTTAGTGTGTCCGTTTTCTGAAGTATTGGTTAGCAAAGATGCCTATTACTTAGTCTGCCAACAAAACCATTCTGAAATAGGCAAAATTTCAGCCTTTAGAGAGTGGATGGTGGACATGTTTGCAGAGGAGTCTCGAAGTGAGCTGCTTACCGGATAATACCAGGATGTTGGCCCACGACTCCCTATTACAAGGCCCTAAAAGTGATACTTTGATTGTTTTTGCTCATGGTGCGGGTGCCAATATGCATCATGAGTATATGGCGACGATGACGGATAAGTTAATCGCGCAAGGCTATCAAGTGTATCGATTTAATTTTTTGTATATGCAAGCCAATATGCAAGATGGAAAACGACGTCCGCCTGATAGAGCGCCTAAACTCCTCGCGCACTATGAACAAGTGCTACAGGATATTAAGCAAAAAATCGCCCTTGGTCAGATCAACTGTCAGCGAATCATCCTTGTGGGTAAGTCTATGGGCGGGCGGATGTCAGCGACATTGACCAGTACCGATTATCAACGACAACAGCCCGGACTTGATGATGTCATGAGTAAAGTGGCAGCCATAGTCTGTTTAGGTTACCCGTTTATTCCCCTCAAAGGTGGCGAACCGCGTCTTGATCCTATTGTGCATAATGCTCTACCGATGTTAATTGTGCAGGGTGAGCGAGATAAGTTTGGCGATGTTCAGCAAGTGCCTACATGGACGTTAGGCGAGCATACTCAAGTGTGTTGGATTGGTGATGGTGATCATAGTTTGCAACCGCGAAAATCGTCAGGTTTTACCCTCGAGGGCAATCTTAATCATGCTATTGAGTACATTCGGCAGTTTATTTCGCAATTAGGCTAATGCTTAAGTGCTATATGCTGTGTCTATTATGCTGATATCGGTATCAACGCCAGTAGCAACTTAATTACAGCTCTGATACTCATGGTGATGGCTTAAGTCTCGAAAATGAGCTTGCTTCGGTAGTATGATGGATGATTAGTTTATGTTGTATGAGGTTAAGTAAGATGAATAAAGGTCTATTACTCTTTGCCACTTTTAGTGGTTTTCTGGCCGTAGCACTGGGGGCTTTTGCTGCTCACGGACTTAAAACTATCGCCCCACCAGAGCTGGTGAACATTTTTAAACTCGGGGTCGACTATCAGTTTTATCATACCTTCGGATTGATTGCATTGGCTTTTTCTGCCCATTGGATCCCATCTAAGTTGATCAATTGGGCTGCTTATAGCTTTATTGCTGGGATAATATTTTTTTCAGGTTCGTTATACCTTTATGCTTTTACGGGCGCTAAATGGATTGGTCCAATTACGCCAATCGGAGGATTATGCTTCCTAGTCGGCTGGTTGTTATTTGCCGCGGCAATTTGGCATACAAAATCGCCTGAATAATGGCTTGGGTAAATTCTCCCACCTCGAGTATTTTTGGGTATAATGGCGGGATTATTATCTCGCGGTTATGCGAATATCCTTACGCTAAGGCTCCAAATGAAAAACCTATTCCTATTTTGTCGCTCAGGCTATGAAAAAGATTGTGCGGCAGAAATTCAACAACGTGCTGCAGAATTAAACGTCGGTGGCTTTGTAAAAACAAATCTCAACGATGCTTATGTTATCTATCAATGTTTTGATGATAATGGTGCCGATACGTTAGCCAAGGATTTAGCGCTTAGTTCATTAGTGTTTGCGCGACAAATGTTTGCTGCCGGTGAGTTGTTGACTGATTTACCTGAACAAGATCGCGTTGGGCCGATTGTGGCTTCACTTGCCCAATTGTCAAAGTGTGGCGAGCTGCGTGTTGAAACACCTGATACAAATGAAGCTAAAGAATTATCGGCATTTTGTCGTAAATTGACCGTACCGCTTCGCCAAGGGCTAAAAAAGAGTGGCGCATTGCTCAATGCTGAAAATGACCGTCGTCCAATTATTCATGTGTGTTTCATTGGACCTGGTAAAGCGTATGCGGGTTATTCCTTAAGCCATAATAGTTCACCACATTTTATGGGGATCCCGCGCTTAAGAATGGCTACGGATGCGCCGAGTCGCTCAAGCCTTAAGTTAGATGAAGCCTTCGGTGCTTTTTTAACCAAAGAAGAACAAGAAACTCGCTGTCGCAGTGGCCTAAATGCGGTTGACTTAGGGGCTTGCCCTGGTGGTTGGACCTACCAATTAGTTCGCCGTGGCATGATGGTTGCGGCCATTGACAATGGTCCTATGGATCCAAAATTGATGGAAACCGGCCAAGTGAAGCATTACCGTGCCGATGGCTTTCGTTTTGAGCCGCCACGTAAAAATATTTATTGGTTAGTGTGTGACATGGTTGAAAAGCCTGCTCGTGTTGCTGAGTTAATGGAAGCATGGGCAATTAATGGCTGGTTTAAAGAAGCTATTTTTAATCTTAAATTACCAATGAAGAGCCGCTATAAAGAAGTAAGCACTATCTTAGAAACCATGGCCACCATTTTAACTGAAAATGAAATCGATTTTAAAATGCAGTGTAAACACCTTTACCATGATCGTGATGAAGTGACGGTACATTTATGGATTTTCCCTGAAAAGGGTGTGAGCTACGCATAAGCATGCAATAGTATCGCAAACAAAAAGCCCCTTATGCAGTAGTGCATAAGGGGCTTTTTGGTGAATGGCTGAGCAGATTAATCGCTGATGAGCTGAATAAACCGTCAGCCGTACGCTTAGTCCTAGACTAAACGATCCAGTACTGCTTGAGTAAAATCGGTCGTGCCGTGAGTACCGCCTAAATCGCGAGTCGTACGATCGCCTTCTTCTATCACTGCCGATACTGCACTGCGGATCATTTCAGCTTTATCAGACATGCCTAGGTATTCTAGCATTTGAATCGAGGCTAAAATAACGGATGTAGGATTGGCTAAGTTTTTGCCTGCAATATCAGGAGCACTGCCGTGTACCGCTTCAAAAATCGCAGCATCACGACCAATATTTGCGCCCGGTGCCATGCCTAAACCGCCCACTAGACCTGCACATAGGTCTGACAAGATGTCACCAAATAGGTTTGTCGTCACGATAACATCAAAGTTTTCAGGATTCATAACCAGTTTCATGCAAGTAGCATCAACAATCATTTCTTCAGTGGTAATGTCTGGGTAACGTAAGCTCACTTCACGTGCCACTTTCAAGAATAAACCTGAGGTTGATTTCATGATGTTAGCTTTATGAACGATAGTCACTTTTTTACGATTTTCTTTACGTGCAAGCTCGTAAGCAAAGGTGGTGATTTGTTCTGCGCCTTGACGGGTAATAATACTCGTCGCTTCTGCAGTTTGACCATCATCAGAGATTTTTTGTCCTAAACCTGAGTACATACCTTCAGTGTTTTCACGCACGGTAATAATATCAATGTTTTCATAACGCGCTTGAGTGCCTTTAAATGAAATCACAGGGCGCACGTTGGCATAAAGGGCAAACTTCTTACGTAAGCTCACATTAATAGAGGTAAAACCTTCTCCCACAGGAGTGGTTAACGGACCTTTAAGAGTAATCCGGTTTTTCTCGATAAGATCTAAAGTACGTTGTGGTACTAATTCACCGTGCTTTTCTAACGCCGTTAACCCTGCATCTGCAAATTCATATTCAAAGTTACATCCTGCTTTGTCGAGGATTTTTAATGCTGAATCGATAATGCTTGGGCCAATCCCATCACCTGGGATCACGGTTATTGTACGTTTTGACATGAATAGTCCTTCCACGGTTGTGGTTACTGCAATTGATAGACCGTATACATGACACGGCTAGGTGACGATAAAAAGCGTCGTTTTTCTGCGGCGTATTTTAACGACTTTTAATGTTTATTTACAGAAAATAGTGAGTATTATCACATTAATTCCGTTATTTTTAAGTCAATTCTAATTTGATTGTTTTACTATGAACCTTTATTACAAATTGTTTACGTGTAAAGCATCTCAAGGCTGAATGATGTTGGTCGGTTTATGTTTTATTGTCGTGCATTAGCTTATTCGGTGAGCTTTTTTTATATAGACGACCTTGGTCGAATGCAATGCGTTAAATCGATTACAGACTGCTTAAGTCAACTGTTGACTCGTTAAGATTAAAGATGATCTATTTACGAGCCCATTACGATAATCTGTTCCAGTTATGGACTATGGGAACTATTAGAGGAAAACTGTGAAATTATTTAATTTAATTCCATTGGCAGTCTGTCTGTCATTGAGCGCCCATGCGGCGCCCCAACGTGCATTGTCTCTCGATGACATTATGCATTTTGAAACCCTTCAGCAGCCGGTTATTTCTGATAATGGCGCAGTGATTGCTGTACAGGCTACTCCTGATAGAGGCGATAGTCGTGCATTAATTCGTTTTAGTGATAATCGTAAACAATATGAAATTGCCAATGGCACCAATGTCCAAGTCAGTGCTGATGGTAAATTTGTTGTAGCGACAATTGAAGCGAGCTTATTTGACCGAGAAACGAAAAAGAAAGACGACTTGCCTCATCAAGTGGTGTTACTGAACACCGAAAATGGCAAGCAGCAGCAATTTGATAAGGTCGACTCCGCAGTATTTAGCGATGACGGTCATTTTCTGGTGTTAAAGTTTGACGTGGCTAAAGCTGAATCAACAGAGACTAAAACAACATCTCCAGCAGCTCAGTCCGGTTCATCAGCGCTTGAAGCGAGTATTGTTGAACATAGCGCCAAGACTGATTCTGCTCAGCCTCAAACTGAAAAAGCCGATAAAGGCGCTGATATTCAGCTGATTAATTTAGCCACTGACCAACAAACATTATTATCGAATGTGACTCAATTTGCCTTTGATAAAGTTGCACAACATTTGGTTGCGGTAGTCAACCAAGATGATAGTCAACTACACCAAGTCGTGTTAGTCACGCTCGATAATCAACAACAGCGTCCGCTTTACAGCAGTAAAAATGAACATATTGAAGCATTAGCTATCAGCGACAATGGCCAATATGTTGCGGTAACTAAAGGCATGGCAAGTGCTTTACGTTATGGTCGAGAGCATAATTTGTTGTTACTCGATGTACAAAATAATCAACAACAGCAGTTTGCTCCGACCAAGAAGTGGACATATAACCAATATTCAAGCTTACAGTTTTCAAAAGATGGTCAGCGTTTATTTGTTGGCCGAGTGCCAACAGTAGGGCAGCAAGCTGAATTAGCTGATTATCAAAATCCAAATGATGTCTTTAATCCTGAGATTATTACCGCCAAAAAACAGCTACGTATTTGGCATGGTGATGATGCCAAAATTAAGCCTCAAGAAGTTAAAGAATATGAGCAAGAATTAAAACGCACTTATCTAGCGGTTTTACACCTGGACTCAAATAAGGTTGTCCAATTAGCAGACCAAGTTGTGCCTGATGTGACCTATGGCGAACAAGCACGTTTCTTGTTAGCCAGCTCAGATGTGCCATATCAGAAGATGGTGACTTGGGCAGGCTTTTATCGCGATGTCTATTTAGTGGACGTTAACAACGGTAACAAAACGCTAGTGTTAACTCAGCAACCCAGTGATGCGATGCCGACGTTATCACCCAATGCCAAGTTCTTAGCTTATTACCAACAAGGTAACGTATTTTTATTTGATGTTGCCTCTCAGCGTCGGGTTAATTTAAGCGCAACTATTGCGACTCCTTTTGCTGATGAAGACCATGATTATCCCAGCGCAGCTCCCGGTTACGGCTTTGGTCCTTGGTTGGCCGACGATAGTGCGATAACGGTATATGACAAATATGATGTCTGGCAGTTTAATACTGCATCAA
Source organism: Shewanella sp. SR43-8 (assembly GCF_014163775.1). Lineage (NCBI taxonomy): Bacteria > Pseudomonadati > Pseudomonadota > Gammaproteobacteria > Alteromonadales > Shewanellaceae > Shewanella > Shewanella sp. SR43-8. Next base: position 70,027 of record NZ_JACJDX010000010.1, read on the forward strand.
AACAAGGCTTTATGTTGACCAATGGGGAAGGGCGTAAACAGAAAACTCAATTTAGGCTAGTCGGCCTAGTCAAAAAAGATGAATTATTACCTGCGGTCGTTAACAATGCTGAGACTGTGTTGTTGCAAGGCTATAATCATCTATCAAAAGCGGATGGTTTTTTTAGCGCTAAAATCGGCGTGGCTGGTGTGAGTCGTTTAACTGAAAGTAATAGCAAATTAACCTTACTGGCTAGAGCGAATAAAGCCGCTGCAGTGGTATTTACAAAGCAGCGCTATGACTTATATCCAGACTTGTATGTTGCCGATAATACCTCACCACAGAAAGCCGTTCAGTTAACCACGCTTGATAAACAACGAGAACCATTTAACTGGGGCAATGCAGAATTAGTCCATTGGCGAGATGGCGATGGTGTCAAAATGGACGGGGTATTAATTAAACCAGCAAATTATCAAGCAGGCAAACAGTATCCCACGCTGGTGTATTTTTACCGCTTTATGAGTGACAGGTTATATGCTTTTCCTGATATGAAGCTCAACCACCGACCAAATTTTGCATGGTATGCAGACAATGGTTACGCTATTTTCTTACCCGATATCCGTTTTGAAATTGGTTATCCAGGCATTTCGTCAGTAAAAGCATTGACTGCAGGAGTACAAAAGCTAATTGAAATGGGCGTGACTGATCCAGATGCCGTGGGTATTCAGGGGCATTCATGGGGTGGGTATCAAAGCGCTTTTGCGGTAACACAAACCAATATCTTTAAAGCGGTTGTTACTGGTGCACCAGTGTCGAATATGACCAGTGCTTATAGTGGTATTCGTCATGGGTCAGGCTTAGCAAGACAGTTTCAATACGAAACTGGCCAGAGCCGAATCGGAGAAAGTTTATTTGCTGCGCCGCAAAAATACATAGAAAACTCGCCTATTTTTTATGTAGACCGTATTCAAACTCCAATGATGATCATGTTTGGTGATAAAGATGATGCTGTGCCTTGGGAACAAGGCGTTGAGTTATATCTGGCTATGCGCCGCGCAGGGAAGGATGTGGTGTTTTTACAATATCAAGATGAGCCACACCATTTGAAAAAGTATCCTAATAAGCTTGATTACAGTATTAAGATGAAGCAGTACTTTGATCATTATTTGAAAGGCACACCTGCTCCAGATTGGCTGCGCCAAGGCGAATCTTATCAGGAGTACAAAAAAGCAGATTAATGTTATAAGCTATTGCGGATGAACAAAAAGGCCCTAACTGTTTCGGTTAGGGCCTTTTTGCTGAATTTATTGATTGTCGAAAGTATTATTGCGGGGCTTTACCTGCGATAGGTAGATCAAAATATTGTTGCTGAGTATCTTGTCCCCATGCCACTAAAAGATTATCTCTGAACAACAATGGCGTACATTCTTCTTTAGTGGTTTCGCCATCTGACTTTACATGATGGGTGCGGTAATACATCACTTGATATTGACCATCAACACCCGTTTTAGCTTCGACAAAATCTGCGCTGCCTAGTAAGGTTCGGATCTCATCAAGACTTTGGCCAAAGTGAATGTCACTCATTTTTTGTAAATTAAATGCTTGGCGATCGTCCCAAGCTCGGTCTTCTGGTTGAGGTTCATAAACAAAAATGACGACAGCGACAAACAACAAATAGGCTGTGAAAATGCCACCTATGATATAGCTTACTTTTGAGTTCATAATGCGTTTAATCCGTTATGCTATGAAGATCGTTTTTATTATTGGATGATTTATTATTACACTAGTTTGATATTGGTTTAGTTCTAAATTGTTTCAAATTAATATTCAACGGGATATTGCATTGTAACTGCGCTAATTTGTAGCTAATGCGGGCGATTTCTTTTCCTTCCGCTAACTTAAGTGCTTGTTTGGCGCCAAGGTTGTCTAGCGAACGATATAAATTAGCTAAGGTTCTGAACTTGTTGAGCAAGTCGGCTGCTGATTTTGGACCTATCCCCATAATGCCGGGAATTTTATTACCACTGTCTCCGGCCAATGCAATAAAGTCGAGCATTTGATATTGCTCTATTCCGAGTTTTTTCCCATATTCTGCAACATCAAAAAACTGTTGATTAAAGTGATCCCATAAGGTGAGATTTTTGCTGGGTAATTGACTAAAGCCTTTGTCGGTTGACACTATGATAACCTCACCACTGTTACTGATCATCTTCATCGCGAGAGTTGCGATGACATCGTCAGCTTCTGATGGCGCATCGAAAGAGTTAATGTCTTGCTCGGCTAAAGTCGCTTTGATATTTACCAGGCCATCACTTAATGCTGTTGGCATTGGTTTGCGACCTTTTTTATAATCGTTATACAGTGTTTTGCGCCAAGAGGGCTCATTGCCGTCCCAGACAACAATACAATGCGTGGGTTGATGCTGTAGCAACATTTTTTTAGATGCGGCCAGCACACGTTCTTGTACGCTGGCTATATCGTTTTCATCTGGCAACACCGCATGAATACGGCGCACCAGATTAAGTCCATCGATAATGAGTAATTTATTCATTGGTTTTTATTATGTTGTAGCAGGGCACGTAAGCACTTCCTGGCAGTTTCATTCGTTGTTGTTTAACAAAAGCGTTTAATAGCTTATCCATCATCAGCATGAGTTTAGGATCACCTTTAATCTTAAAGGGGCCGAACTGTTGGATCAACTTGATTGTGTCACCTTTTACGTTACCGGCAACAATTCCTGAAAATGCTTTACGCAAGTTGGCGGCAAGTTCTGCTTTGTTATCTTGAAAGTAGAGATTTAAATTTGCCATAACCTCATGGGTTGGTGCAAAGGGTAATTGAAATTCGGGTTCAATTTTTAATGACCATTGATATTGGTAAGCATCACATTTTTGTTTGCGATAGGCTTTGACTTGCTCCATACCTTGTTTCATTATTTGAGCCACTTTGACGGGATCATCAATAATAATTTGATATTTGCTTTGTGCTTCAATGCCTAACGTGGCACCAATAAATTCATCAATAACAGTAAAGTAGTCAGCACTTTCAGCTGGTCCCGTTAGCACCAGTGGAAAACATGAATCGCTATTGTCTTTATTTAATAAGATACCCAGAAAATAGAGTAATTCTTCTGCCGTTCCGGCTCCGCCAGGAAAAATAACAATCCCATGGCCTAAACGAACAAAGGCTTCGAGGCGTTTTTCGATGTCGGGTAAAATGACCAATTCATTGACGATTTGATTGGGTGGTTCAGCGGCAATAATACTTGGCTCGGTTAAACCGATATAGCGGGCGTTGTGTACTCTTTGTTTGGCATGTGCAATAGCGGCACCTTTCATTGGGCCTTCCATTGCGCCTGGTCCGCAACCGGTACAAATATCTAATCGGCGTAGCCCCAGTTGGTAACCCACATCACGTGTATATTGATGCTCAACTGCGTTGATACTGTGTCCTCCCCAACAGACCACAACATTAGGATCTTTCATTGGTGAGATTGCCTGAGCATTGCGTAAAATATCAAACACTACATTAGTAATGTGAGTCGCATTGCTTAAATCTATGTGTTTTAAATTCTCGTATTTATTGCTGATATAAATAATATCGCGCAGCACAGCAAATAAGTGCTCTTGAATACCAGTGATAATTTCACCGTCGACGAAGGCTTTCATCGGCGGATCAATGAGCTCAATCTGTATGCCTCTTTCGCGTTGTAATATATTGATGCTGAAGGATTCGTAACGATGAAATAGTGCTTCAGAGCTATCGCTGATGAGGCCTGAAGCTAATACTGCTAGTGAGCAGTTTCGGTATAATTGATAAAGGTCGCTTTTTGCACCTTGTTTTAGTCGCTCTACTTCTAATTGAGAAAGCTGATCTAGGCTACCATTTGGACTAATCTTTACTATCATAAGCAACTCCTTTGGACTCGAGTAATTGATGCCGAGTCCAAAGAGAACTGTCTTAGGATGGGCTAGATATCAATAACGACTCGGTCCCTGCCGTTGTTTTTTGCTTGGTATAATGCAGCATCTGCTCTTTCGAAAGCTTCTTCAAGCGTTTCGTTTTCCATGACTTGTGCTGCACCTATAGATAATGTAACTGTAATTCTCTGATTTTTAAACTTAAATGGAATATTTTTGATTTTATCTTTAACGCGATTCAATAATTGAGAGATATTTTCGTCTGTAATATCAGGTAATAGTAATACAAATTCTTCGCCACCATAACGGGCAACAAACTCACTATCTCGTAATGAGTTTTTTAAGGCCATAGCAATAACTTGTAGGGTTTTATCTCCGGTGCTGTGACCAAAGGTGTCGTTAATCACTTTAAAATGGTCTATATCAGTAATGGCTATCCATAATGGCGTTTTAAAGCGGACATGGTTGCGATAGTCTTGCTCCATTCTATCTTCTAATGCTGTCCTGTTTGCCAGTTGGGTCAGCGGATCGAGTAGGTTGAGCTTTTGATGTTCAAACAGTTTTTCTTTGTAATTGTTGGCTTCTTGACTCATCGAGTTGAGTTCTTTACGCATAGATTCAATCGACTTACGTAACAGTGTTTGTTCGCGCTGCTCTAGGGCTTCTTTACGAGAAAGAGCATCACGAAGAGAGGATAACTGTATCGTTAGTTGGGTCTTTAATTCGTTAAGACTATCAGCATCAGCGACTAACTCGTCAGCGTTGTTAACGCGTAAATTAATCTCTTTATTTAATTGGCCTTTAAGCTGCTCACTGCGTTGGTTATTGTTATAGCTGTTATTGACGACATCGCGGACTATGGACAAGGCATCGTTAAGTGCAAATAAAAAGTCTTGTGATGCGCTTTTTTCACGTGCGATATTTTCTAACAGTAAACTCAATATTGATTGGTAAGAGTCGAGCAAACTGCTCAAGCTAATATCACCAAGTAATATTTCTTTTATGACTAGAATTTGGTCGCGTTGATCTTTTCTAAACTCAATTTCGGCAATCTTAGCAGCAAGCTCTTTGGCAAGTTGAACGTGCTGAGGCAAAATCTGGTAATCGTCTGCATCGGCAAATTCGTTTTTTAAAATTTCTTCATAGAAAAAAATCAGCTTTTCGACTTTTGGGATGTATTCCCATACTGTATGAAATGGTTTACCGAGTTCTTGTTTAAAATAAGTCAGTTCTTTTTTGAGTTTTTCTGGGGCTGAATCAATGCGTTGGATCTGACGGATGACTCGATTAAGCCCGTTACGGCTGTCTTCTAAACGCGTCATTGTTTGGTTGTATTGAGATTTTAACAAGCGTTCAATGTCGACTAATTCTGGCAGTGCTTCGTCAATTTGTTCAAAATTGTGCATATGATGGCGCAATTTTGCCAGTTTATTGTCGAGTTCAATACATTGTCCTTTGCAGGCAAGACTGAGATGGGAGATAAATTGAATCAGTGTTTTCAATTTACCATTGCGATCGACGTTTATCTCTTCGAGAGCAAGTTTGGCTGCGTGGAGCTTTTGCTTCATCAACGAAATTTGTGTTATCGCTGTATTTGACTCTTTCATGTTGCAGTGCCTACTCTCATTTTTCATCTAAAGGCATAGGTTGCCGTGATTGTTGCCATATTGAAGACATAATTTCGTTTTTTCATTAACTAATCTCTGATCAGTTAACACTATAGTAATATTATCTCAATAATGTTGTGCAGCAAATCCAATTACCGTACAAAACAGTATAAATAACTATAATTGCCAGTTTATTACGCGATTAATTATTTGGCCAATTTATACTTTGGGCATGACGATTACTTTCTGCACGAATGATGCCTCGGTTAAGTGCTTGAGTCAGATTTAAATAAAGTGGCCGCATAAAAATAGCCGCTGGTGCAAAATTAAGCGGCCTCAATGAGACATAAGCTGGTTGCTCGGCAATATCCATTGCCGCGGCAAGCGCATATTGTAATGTCTCAAATTGTAATTCTGCACTAATACTGACATCAGGGTTGGCGAGCAAGGGTAAACTAATGTGGCCAATGCTGGCATAGTGTTCGGTCGATTTTTGCGCAAAATTTGGAATCGTAAACTGCGTTGTTTTTAATTGCTTAAGACTCTCAATAACGGCATTTAATATAACATCAGCATCATACTGTTGATTAAAATAGCATCCAATCAGTCCTGAGCGTATGGTAAATACCTGAGTATCTAAGTGCTTACTGAATTGAATATTAAATTGTTGCATCAATGCCGTTGATTCTGTGAGTCCAAGTTGAATATCAATATTATTTAATTCGTTGATATTTACCAAAGCTAATGTTTTAGGTTCGGTATTTTTCAGCGTGCTGATCAGTTGAATAAATGCTCGGTAACCTTGTGCTTGTGTTATGGGATCGATTGTATTTAAACGTTGTGCGTTAAGGTACTGAGTATTGCGCTGTTGAAATTTTCTGTAGATAAAAATCAATAAGATAATCGCAATACTAAAAATAAGTACTAATACTAAAATGATAAATTGGTTGTATTTATTTTTAGTCGTTTGCAGTTCCAGTTTATTGCGCATTAAACCCAGTTCAAATTTTAATTTCTGTTCTGTTAGCTCTGAAAAGTCACTAGGTTGTTCGGTTTTACTCTGTGAATTATTGACTAATTCGACTATCTCATCGACAGTTTTAAGCGCTGCATTAATGTTGTTAGTTTTGCGATATGCGGTAGATAAATACCCTAAAGCCTCGGTTTGCACCTCGGTTAAATGCTTCTGTTTAGCCAGCTTAATCGCTTTATTTGCATGCTCAATCGCGTTTGTCCACATGCCTTCGTTGGTTGTTATTTGAGCAAAGAGGAGTTCGTTATGGACTAAGTAATGATCTACTTTTCGAGCTCTAAATATTTCATTTGCTCGTTGCATTACATCCAATGACGCCTGAATATTATGCAATTTAAAATAAGCCTCGCCTAAATTGTGATATGTGAGCCCAATTGCAATTTGGTTCCCCATTCGCTCATTTACTTGCTGGACATTTAAATAATAATCGATGGCTTTATTCCATTCCCCTTTGCCTGCGTAAATCATCGCCATAACAGTTAATGATTCTGACAAGTAGACATCCTGGCCGATTACTTGAAATATTTCCGCCGCATTGTGGGCATATTTGAGTGCATCATCCCATTGTTCTAAATCACGGTAGGTCCGCGCGAGATTGAGCTGTGTTTGGGCTTTAATGCCAGGGTAATCTAAGATGTTGGCTAAACGAAATGCTTCACTGTAATGCTGCAGTGACTTTGCTTGATCGCCATTCAGATTGTAATAACGGCCTAATTGCGATTCCGCATCGGCGATAAAATAATTATTGTGTAACTGATAAGCCATTTCACGATAACGATTTAAATGAGACAAGGCTGGCGTAGGTTGAAGTAACAATGAATGTAACATGTTCAATTGTTCATGCAGTGTTAACTTGAACAGGGTGCTTTCTAAGCTGATATCGGCGTTAACCATATTCAACGCATCATTGAATTCAACGATCACTTGATTATATTCTTGGTTTTTACGTCCCTTTATCCGTGCTTTAAGCATAATCACCATGGCTTTTTCAAGCGTTGTTGATGCAATGCTGTCTAACTGCGATATGAGTAATTCTGCATCTTGGTACTTAGTTGGCGATGTGAGTTTTGCTTGTAAATTAAGGCGAGCTAATAGCTCTAAATCACGATGGAGTTCATTTGGTTGAAAACCTAAATTTTCAGCGACTTGGTCGAATTCTGCTTTGTTTGAAAAGTGCAAAGGAAACTCGGTCGTTCTCAATAACTTGGTATAAATTTTTTGAGGATTTTCTTTGAACAATATTTCTTGCTGTTCAATATCTCTTGCGCACACTGCTGAACTTAATAGTATTGAACATAATATGATCAGAGGAAAACATCGCAGCATAGTAAAAGATACCTTTTTAGGATTAAAAAATGTGGACGTCATTATCAGCTGGTATCGATGAATAAATTAACATTGGTTTGTCATTGATACTAAGTATTCTCACTCAGTTACAAATTGCCACTGTGTTAATGAGTCTAGATCGTTATAATTGTTCGGAATTTAAAATAAAAACAATAGAATCATACCAGAAGGAACCTAGAGTGAAACCTACTTCTCTTGCAATTTTAGCTAGCAGTGCCATTTTTTTGATGACTTGGGCCATGCCAGCCCTTGCTGATGTTGATTACCATATTGATATTAATCAACCCGCACACCATTTAGCTCAGGTGAGTGTGTCATTTCCTCAAACTGATTCGCAGGTGCTAACGGTTAATTTACCAGTATGGCGAACCGGCCGTTATCAAGTATTGCCTATTGCTGATGGGGTTAGATTGTTTAATGCGACCGACAGCAAGGGTCAGTCGCTACCTTGGAAACGCACTGCCAGTGGTGAATGGCAAGTAACCTTAACTCAACCTACATCGGTTAAGGTGACATATCAGTTGCATGCTAATGAGCTTGGTGACCGATTACGTCACATTGATAGTAGCCATGCTTTCTTAGATGCCAGTGGTGTGTTTATGTATAGCCCTGCGTTTCGCCAGCAACCTATTACGGTCAATATGCAAGTGCCAAAAGGCTGGAAAAGTTATTCTGGAATGGACAGAGACGGCAAGTCACATTCATTTAAAGCAGCTAATTATGATGTCTTAGTTGACTCACCGATTGAGACGGGAATAAGCCAGCACTTTAGTTTCGATGCCGATAATCGCCAATATGAGGTGGTTTTTTGGGGGGAGGGGAACTACGACACCACGCAAATTATTGCTGATTTAGGTAAAATAAGCGCTCAAGCGTCAGCTATTTGGAACGGTTACCCGTTTAAACGTTATGTGTATATGGTGCATGCCACTAGCGGTGCACGCGGAGCCACAGAACACCTGAACTCAACAGTTATTCAATTACCGCGATTTAACTTTCGTGAGCGTGAAGATTATTTACGCTTTATTAGTACCGCATCGCATGAGTTTATTCATACTTGGAATGTAAAATCGTATCGTCCTCAAGGATTGGTGCCTTACGATTATCAGTCAGAGAATATGACGGATTTATTGTGGGTCGCAGAAGGTTCAACCAGCTATTTTCAAAATCAGTTGTTGTTACGTGCTGGGGTGATGACGGCAAAAGAATTCTTTGATGATTTGAGCTTACGGATAGTACTTAATCAGCATAATCCTGGGCGTGAAACCCAATCGGTTGCAGAAGCCAGTTTAGGTCAATGGAGTAGCACTTGGGGCGATTATGCGGTTAACCACAGTGTGAATATTTATTCTGAGGGATATTTAGCTTCACTGGCATTAGATTTCAGTGTGTTAACTGACAGTAAGCTAGCGCATTCTTATCGTGATGTGCACAAGGAGTTATATGAAAACTTTAAAATTCCAATGGGCTACACAGTGGCAGATGTGCAAAACATATTAACTACTCTCACCGGCAAAGATTATCAACCTTGGTGGCAGAAATTTGTGAATCAGCCAGTTAGTTTAGAGTTTAATGATCTATTAGCTCAAGCCGGTTTGGTAACCACTTATGGTGATAAGCCCAAAATACAAGTTGATACAGGCATGGGCTTATCCGGCTTATATGCAGATTTAGTATTAGCAACTGTGGCTAAAAATAGTCCAGCTTGGAAAGCCGGTTTAACGGCTGGTGATGAGTTAGTGGCGGTCAATGGTTTAAAAGTCACCGCAGACGGTTTTGCTAAACGCTTTAACGATTTTAGCCCTGGTGACACTGTCAAGGTGACGGTATTTAGTAATGATCAACTAAAAAATGTGAACTTAGTGTTGGCAGAACAACCGAAAGATAAGTTAGCGATTACTGCGGTTGATAATGTGACTGCTGAGCAAAAAGCTTTCTTTAAAGCATGGTTAGGTATTGATTGGCCTTTTGATACCGAAGGTAAATGGATTAACGCTGACGGCGAATAAGCTCTTACGTATGACTGAGTTATTTTGTTGTAGATAAAAAAATGCCCTGAAATTCAGGGCATATTTTATCGTGTTAACTTATGTCTGCGGGGCGGTTTCAATAAAAAACGGCTCTTTTTCAACTGCCGCTAAAAACAGTTTTAGCTTAGGGTAGTTAGCGATATGTATACGTTGGCGGAATATCGCCCAACTGAGGTAACAGGCCAGTCTTAGCTGTACATCATTAAAAGGGCCATGCAAAGGCAATTCAAATGTTTCAAGCTGCACTAATGTCGACTCAATTCGCTGCGCCTGTCTGATGGTATAATCAAAGCGCTCAATATCGACCCCATCACGAGACAAGAAGAATAAATTGATTGTGCTGTCCAGTGCTGTATTGATCATACAATATTGATCAAGCTCGACAGTGCTTTCAAGGAACGGCTTGTCCGACTTGCTGCGGATATATCGCAATATGGCACTAGAATCGGTTAGCGTTAACTCACCATCTTGTAAAAAAGGCACCCGTTTAGTCGGCGATAACGTCGCGCTGGTGGCGTGATCGGTTTCAATAAATTGGTAATCGAGCGTTGACTCAAGTAGTGCAATTCTACAATGGCGAACAAAAGGTGACGTATAACTTCCGTATAGTTTCATATTGTGTCCTTAGTTGGATTACACGCTTTGCTCTAGTGGACCAAAAGCTTGATTAACCGCATTAATAAACGCGACTAATTCACTGCCCATTAAGGCAAAATCTGCATCTAAACGGGCTAATGGGTCTTCTGTACCGACTTCATCATTACCTGCTCTAAATTCTTCAGAAAACTTAAGACGTTTAATCGTGGCATCAGATTGCATTAAAAAGGCAATCGACTGGCCAAAATGTAAGGCTAGTTTGTGTACTTGCTTGCCTGTTGCAATATGAGCGAGCACTTCATCTTCTTGGAGCACTTGTTGCTTAAAGCGTACGATACCGCCTTCATCAGAGTCAGACTTAAGTTCGGCTTCATCTTGCATCTCAAATGGTGCAGGAGCTTCACCTGCTTGTAACCACTGGGTTAACGTTGACTCGATTGGAGTTGCATAGCTTAACGGGATCACAGGTAAGCTGCCTAAGGCTTTACGCAGTAATGCTAATAACTCTTCCGCTTTAGTCGCACTAGAGCTATCGACTAAAATCATTTCCAGTTCAGGCATGATAAGTGCGTGTGTCTGGCTACGACGAGAAAATGCCCGAGGCAACAACGTCATGGTGATTTCATCTTTAATGGTGTCTTTTTCTTTTTTAGTGACTTTACGGTTCTCTTGATCTTCAATCTCCGCCACTTTTTCATCTAAGGCTTCTTTAATCACTTGGCCTGGGAGAATTTTTTCTTCTTTAGTGACACAAATTAAATGACGGTTTTCAGCACTGTGCACTAATGCTTGGCCTTTTTTACCTAAAGCATTTGAAAAACCAAACTTGCTGATGTCTTGGCTCGAACAAGGAGAAAAAGTGAAGTCAGCTAAGGCATTCTCTAATGTTTCGGTATCTGTCGTAAACGGTTTGTTGAAACGGTACAAGGTGAGATTTTTAAACCACATAGAAGGCTCTCATTAATTAACAGGAAAATTCAGTGACAGCAGTTTACGGTATAGAGGCAAAGTGGTAAACCATCAAAAAAGCATCAGTCGCAACACAGGTTCAGTCATCAGGATGAGAATTCATTAAACTGTCACATTACAATAACTCAGCTTGAAACCCTTGCTGTATCGAGGTTTCCTATAGGGTTAAATGGTTTGAAACAGTCAGAATGTGGATTTCATCTATCAGTGAAATATTTCTGAAACATTTGCAAGGCAGAATTCATCTCGTTCCGATACAACTAACCCAGAATAACCATGACGATATATGCGTCGAAAGGATGAAATGATGAACGTTTTTTGCAAAACACTATTAGCCTCTGCAATCGCAGCCTCAGTAGCTTCAAGTGCATACGCCGCAGATCCTCTTCAAGTTTACGGTAAGTTAAACGTAACAGCACAATCAAATGATGTTGCTGATGTCACTGAAACGACAATTCAAAGTAATGCATCACGTTTTGGTGTAACCGGTGCGTTTGAGTTAAGCAAATCATTAGAAGCTTTCTATACCATCGAATATGAAGTCAACACAGGTGATGCAAACAAAGAAAACTTTTTAGCACGTAACCAATTTGTTGGTTTAAAAGGTAACTTCGGTGCAGTATCAGTTGGTCGTAACGACACAATCCTTAAAGTATCTCAAGGTAAAATTGATCAATTCAACGACCTTTCTGGCGATATGAAAACCATGTTTAAAGGTGAAAACCGCATGGCTCAAACCGCAACTTACTACACGCCAGTATTTGGTGATTTCCAAGCGGGTGTGACTTATGTTGCCTCTGGTGATGCAGATCAAGTTGTTGGTAGTAACGTAGAAGGTGAAGATGGCGTGAGTATGGCGCTAATGTACGGTGATGCTGGATTAAAAAGCACACCAATCTACGCTGCAATTGCTTACGATTCAAAAGTAAAAGGTTATGACACTGCACGTGCTACTGTTCAAGGTAAAGTGGCCGGTTTAGTTATTGGTGGTATGTATCAGCAGCAAGAAAAACTAGACAGCGGTATTAAAGACAATGGCTACTTATTAAGCTCAGCATATGACATCAATGATGTTACTTTGAAAGCACAGTACTTAGACATGGAAAATAAAGGTAATTCATGGTCTGTTGGCGCTGACTACAAGTTAGGTAAGCCAACCAAGTTATTTGCTTTTTACACTGCAAACTCATTTGATTCAAACGATCAAGATGACAGCTACGTTGGTGTAGGTATCGAACATAAGTTCTAAATCTGTCGTTATTTGACGGTTAAATCTGCAATCAATAAAAAAGGGCTTTAAGCCCTTTTTTGTTATATCTAAATAACAGTAATGAATTTTTTATGACAAAATGGCGTATTTAATGCCAGAATCAAGCGTTATATCATAAATCTGTAACAAAAATGTCCAATAATAGTCCCGTGGCAAATTAACGTAGAAACCCAATATGACAGCTAGGATTTTAATAGTAGAAGATGAATCAGCAATCCGTGAGATGCTGACATTTGTGATGGATCAACATGGTTTTACGACAGCTGCTGCTGAAGATTTTGATTCGGCGATTGAGTTGCTTAAAGAGCCATACCCAGATTTAATCTTATTAGATTGGATGTTCCCTGGTGGCAGTGGCATTCAATTAGCTAAACGTTTAAAGCAAGATGAATTTACTCGTCAGATCCCAATTATTATGCTGACAGCACGTGGAGAAGAGGAAGATAAAGTCAAAGGCCTTGAAGTCGGCGCTGATGACTATATAACTAAACCTTTTTCACCTAAAGAACTCGTCGCTCGCATTAAAGCCGTTTTGCGAAGAAGTGCACCAACTCGGTTAGAAGAGACTATTGATGTGCAAGGACTGCAACTTGATCCTGTCAGTCATAGGGTGACCGTCGGTGATGCTGTGCTCGATATGGGGCCGACTGAGTTTCGTTTATTGCATTTCTTTATGACCCATCCAGAGCGAGTTTACAGCCGAGAGCAGTTACTCGATAACGTGTGGGGCACCAACGTGTATGTTGAAGATCGCACTGTCGATGTTCACATCAGACGCTTACGAAAAGCGGTCGAAGAGGGTGGACACGATAAATTGATCCAAACTGTTCGCGGTGCAGGTTACCGATTTTCAACCAGAATGTAATTCGTATTGGCAGCGCTAAAAGTTTTGTCATGTTAGACAGAGCTTTTAGAAACGCTTTTTTTGCTGTCTAGCCATAATAGCCTTTTTAGGCTATCTTGTGCTTCGTTGTTAGCCCTAATAATCAGTAACGGCACTGAATGTGTTGGCGGCGTTACTTTCGAATTTAGGTAGCCTATGTTTATCTCGTATTCTGGATATCGCTTATTTTTTCGCTTAGCGATGTTGCTTGTTCTATTTATGCTGGTCGGGGCTTTATTTGACCATGTTGTCGGCGTTATGCTTACGGGGACAATTGTATTGCTCGTGTGGCACTATCGCCAAATCGCTCGGTTAAACTTCTGGTTATGGAAAGATAAAAAGCTTACACCTCCTCAAGGTAGAGGAAGTTGGGAAGGAGTGTTTAATGGTCTTTATCGTTTACAAGGAAAAAATCGTCGTCGTGTAGGTCAACTTGCTACCTTATTGGGCCGCTTTCGCCAAGGAGCTGAAGCATTACCTGATGCTGCCGTTGTTCTGGATGCCGAGCACAATATTTTATGGTGCAACAAATTGGCTCAGCTAATCTTAGGATTTGTTTGGCCTCAAGATAATGGCCAGAGAATAGATAACCTTATCCGCCATCCTGATTTTTCAGTTTATTTAAAAGATGCCCAATATAACGAACCATTAGAAATTCCGTCTCCTGTCTCAGATAAGCGTTTACTTGAAATTCGAGTCATGAGCTATGGTGATCGTCAGTTGCTGCTAATCGCTCGAGACGTTACCCGAATACATCAATTAGAAGGCATGCGTAAAGATTTTGTGGCTAACGTGTCCCATGAATTGAAAACGCCATTAACGGTATTGCAAGGTTATTTAGAAATCATGCAAAGCATGGAGGATGCAAATTCACCTAACCAAAAACCATTATCACTAATGCAACAACAAACGACTCGAATGCAGTCGATGGTTGAGCAGTTGTTGGCATTGTCACGTATTGAAGATGCTGTCGATCTCGATTTATCGAAAATCGTCAATATGACGTTGATGATGGATATTCTTAAAGAAGAAGCTAAAGCTCTTGCTGGTACCGAATATACCTTAGTGTTTAATTGTGAAGCGGGGTTGAATACTCATGGTAATGAGTTGCAATTACGCAGTGCTTGCTCAAATTTAATTTCAAATGCAATTCGCTACACCTCTCCTGGGGGGACGATTGCGGTATCGTGGCGAAGTGTGGCAACTGGCGCACTTTTTTCGGTTAAAGATTCCGGTGTTGGCATCGCGCCGCAACATATTAATCGCTTAACTGAACGCTTTTATCGAGTCGATAATGCTCGCTCGAGTAAAACCGGTGGCACAGGCTTGGGGTTAGCTATTGCTAAGCACGCTTTAAACCATCATCACACCGAGCTTAACGTTACCAGCGAGTATGGCAAAGGCAGTATCTTCAGTTTTATCATTCCATCTCATTTGTTAGTGCGACAATAGTTGCAGTTATTAATAAAAAAACAGCATTTATGCTGTTTTTTTATGACTTAATTTTGGCTAATCTTAGTTGAGATTGACTGATATGACTCAGGCACACTTGTGTTGCGAAAGACCGCTTACCAAGTAGGCTTGAGCTAAGCTGAACACATATATCTATCTCGTTTATCTTTGCATTATGCATAGGCTTAAGCTGTTGGTTTTCGTTAGGCTAAACTTTGCATTATCAAACATGTTAGCTTTCTGTGTGGCATTAGCTATCACTAAGCGCTAACAACAAGGGATAACAATCGCTAACAACCGACAACAAGAATACCCGTCATAATGCTGTGACATATAGGTTATAAACCTTGCCAGTAAGTGATTAAGGTTTAATTTATTATTTTAAGCTCGCTAAAGTTTATCAATAGTATCAGCGTTTGCCTTCTTCGGTGAGTTTAGGCCATTTTACACTTCTTAAGTGCGATAAACTTATGCGGGGTAATTTTGTGTCATAAGCTTGTCTTGTCAGTATTATTGTGACAAGTAGTTAATTTAGTTAAGCTGGAATTGGCTATTGTTTATTATTTTACAGGCAAATTTATATTCGCATTGATTTTAAGTGTTTGATATTAATTGTGTTATTTTTTGTATTTGTTCATGTAATACTTTTGAACCTTGTGTCATCTAACTGTCACATCAACGTCATAGACTTGTCATCAATGAGGTCGATACTGACTACGTTTTAAAAACTTAGTACGCTTAATTCTGGAGCATTACAATGAAACTGAAAAAACTTGTCGGCGCAATTACTCTTACAGCCGCTGGCGTATTCTCAGCAGCATCTATGGCTGCTATAGATCCAACTTTACCATCATATGAAAAAACAAGTGGTGTTTCTGGTAACTTGTCTTCTGTTGGCTCTGATACATTAGCAAACATGATGACGTTATGGGCTGAAGAGTTTAAACACATCTATCCAAACGTTAATATCCAAATCCAAGCAGCGGGTTCTTCAACTGCGCCACCAGCATTAACTGAAGGTACTTCTCAATTCGGTCCTATGAGCCGCAAAATGAAGCCTAACGAAGTTGAAGCATTTGAAAAGCATTTCGGTTATAAGCCAACAGCGGTTCGTGTTGCTATCGATGCTTTAGCTGTATTCGTACACAAAGATAACCCAATTACAGGTTTAAGCATTGAACAAATTGATGCTATCTTCTCTTCTACACACAAGTGTGGCGGTAAAGAAATCAACCGTTGGGGCGATGCTGGTTTAGACGGCAACTGGGCAGCTAAAGACGTTCAGCTTTACGGTCGTAACTCAGTATCTGGTACTTACGGTTACTTTAAAGAAAAAGCATTATGTAAAGGTGACTTCCGTGCAAACGTGAACGAGCAACCAGGTTCTGCTTCTGTAGTTCAGTCTGTTTCTCAGTCACTTAATGCCATTGGTTACTCTGGTATTGGTTATAAAACAGCGGGCGTAAAAGCGGTAGCTATCTCTAAGAAAGGTGATAAGTTTATCGAAGCATCAGCAGCCAACGCAGCAGATGGTACTTACCCACTATCACGTTACTTATATGTTTACGTGAACAAGCATCCTAATAAAGACCTATCGCCAATGGATCGTGAATTCTTACGCTTCGTATTGTCTAAGCAAGGTCAGCAAATTGTTGAGAAAGATGGTTATGTTCCATTACCAACATCTGTGATTTCAAAAGATTTAGAGAAAGTCGGTATTACGCTTTAGTTAACTCACTTTCAGTAAACTTAAAAAGGCCTCTTTGAGGCCTTTTTTGTTTTTTAACGTGAAAAAAAATATAAAAAAAAGCAACCTAACTAAGAGGTTGCTGCTATTGCTAAGGGCAATGCTGTTGATAGATTTTTACAACTATCGAATAGGAGAATGATGATGAACAATAAGAAGCTACTTGGTACATAAAAAGTAATTCAAATTTGGTTCATATAATATGACTCATCATTTCTGAGTTAGTTCCCGATGATACTAAAAAAATGCATTTTTATATAAAAATAAGATTGGCAAAATAAGATGTGAGATTAAAACGTTTTATTTTTTAATGGGTTGTATTCATTATAATCTAGATAGATTTTTCTGGTTTCTGGCGCTTTATTCGTCTTTTACCCGAAATACATTAAGGCATACATTGTGAATGTGATTTACTTCGCGTTATGTTTTAGGTTTATGCCATTCGTCGCATGGCAAACATCAAGTCTAAATTGATGGCTTATTATTTTGCTTTTCCTGTGATCGATATTCCTCTGTGACCCAATACGGCACATTTTGATGATGCTAATGCTATTATCGTTACTGGATTTGATGTTTCTCTGCCAAGTAAGGGTTTTTTGTGACTGCAAAATGGAACGTACAACACGATTACCATTCAAGCGCCAATACGGATGCTTTATGTGTGCATCATCTTGATCTTAATCTCGTGGTTGATTTTGACTTACAGCAACTTATCGGCGTTGCCCGATTGCAATTTACGCGCACCATATCGGCAGTCTCATTAGTGTTAGATTGCCGAGATTTACTCATACAAGCTATCACCGACAGTCACGCTAATCCGTTGTCGTATACTATGAGTGATGTGAGTGACATACTCGGTCAAAAGCTGGTGATAGATATTGGGGAGCAAGTCGATGAGGTGGTGATTGATTATCGTACATCCACAAACGCTCAAGGGCTTCAATGGCTTACACCGCAACAAACCTTAGGTAAAAAATTACCTTACCTATTTAGCCAATCACAGCCCATCAACGCGCGTAGCTGGATACCTTTGCAAGATACCCCAAAAGCACGAATAACCTTTAATGCAACCATCAATGTGCCCCAGGGTTTACGTGCGGTAATGAGTGCCGAAAATATCCCTGACATGCCAGATGATGGTGTATTTACATTTTGCATGAATAAACCGATCCCGACACATTTACTCGCGATAGCGGTTGGAGAGCTAAGCTTTCAAGCAACAGGTCCCAGAAGTGGTATTTATACTGAACCCGGCATGCTTGCTGCGGCTGTCAAAGAATTTGAAGATACCGAGTCGATGATCCAAATCGCTGAGTCCATATTAGGACCTTATGCTTGGGGCCGCTTTGACATGATTATTTTGCCACCAAGCTTTCCATTTGGTGGCATGGAAAATCCCATGTTAGCGTTTATGACCCCGACATTAATTGCTGGTGATAAAAGTCTTGTTTCAACTGTTGCTCACGAATTAGCTCATTCTTGGACGGGTAATTTAGTCAGTAATGCAACTTGGCGAGATTTATGGCTCAATGAGGGATTTACCACTTATTTTACTAATCGTATTGTAGAAGCGGTTTATGGCGAAGAGCAGGCAGAACTCGAATGGGTTATCGAGTACGGACGTTTGCAAGAGGAAATGGGATCTACTCCCTTAGTCAGTCAAACCTTACCAGCCAATGTGCAAGATCGCGATCCTAATCTGGCATTTAATCGCTTTACCTACGATAAAGCATCGATGTTTGTGCATGAGCTTGAAAGTCGATTAGGCCGAGCTGCATTTGATAAGTTCCTATTTCAATATGTCGATTATTTTTCGTTTAGCGCCATTACCACTGAAACATTTATTGATTATGCCAAGCAAACGCTGTTGGTGGAATATCATGATAAGTTAACGTTATCAGAGCTTAACGAGTGGGTGTATGGACAAGGATTACCTCAATGGTTTATCGGTCCAACCTCAAGCAGTTTAGATAAAGTTGAGTTAGCCGTTGAGGCTATTATTAAAGGTACTCCTGCAATTGAGTTACAGGTCGATGGGTGGCGAGTTCACCACTGGCAGTATTTCCTCACCCAATTACCTTTAGTGGTCAGCCAAGCGGTATTATTAGATTTAGACGCTACATTTACGTTAACAAATAGCCCGAATGCAGAAATAGCCTGTGATTGGTATCGAGTTGCCATCCGTAATCATTTTGATCCTGTGTTACCTGCATTAAGTGGCTACCTATGCCGTATAGGTCGAGGCAAATTTGTTAGACCCTTGTTTGTTGAGTTACAAATAGCCGGTTACCAACAAGAATTACTCGATATTTATGCAAAAGCGCGCCCTGGCTATCATCCTTCTCTTCAAGTACAGCTAGACAAACTACTGATAATTTAAGTATTAACCTTTTTATTGCGTTGTTTTTGTCAAAAAATGATAAAAAAATGGCAGCCATATTGGCTGCCAAAATAATGCTTTGCGGGTTGTTATTAACGGTGCGCTAGCGTGTTAATACTTCCCAATAGGGATGATGATGAACAATAAACTGTGTTGCAATAACTTAATCTAAACTGGCGTATGGCATAAGCCGCGTGAATCATTTAGCCGTATAATCAATTAACTCGGGGGATGAAGATTAACTCATTATATGGCAATCATTTGAAACTACATTTTATCCGTACAATTAATAAGACTGGGCATAATCAGGAAAGTTCACTGAAAAAATGATTTTTTTGAATTTATTTTGCGTGCGATAAATCGCTTCAGTTATCGATGGACTTTTGCACAGATGCTGATCTCTTTTGAGTGGCCTTTATCGGAGTGAAGCCAGTATTTTGATAATAACTGCGCCATTAAAGATCAAAATTTAACCTAACTCGTTTGGGATTGTTGAGCTATTAGCATTATTGATGCTGCTCAATTCTTTGGGCGGATGATCAATATCATGTGTAAAAGGATTTCACACATTAATGGCAAAAAAATGGCAACCAATGTGGTTGCCTAAGTCGTTCTTTGTAGGTCGTAATTAACGGTGCGCTAGCGTGTTAATACTGCCTAAATAGGAATGATGATGAACATAAAACGGTATAGTAGTAATAATCCTAACTAAAAACTTGTGATAAGTGATGTCAATAATTTAGCAATAATCAATTAACGCTGATGGAGAAGCTAACTCATTATGCTGCACTTACTTAAACTATTCTTACTCCGTACAATTAATAAGACTGGCTGTCATCAGGAAAGTTCACTGAAAAAAAGATTTTTTTTGAATTTAATTTATCAGAGTCATATTTTCGGTGTCTTCAGCGTATATCTTTGCGGATAATAGCCAAAGATCATGAGTATATAGCGTTTATATTATGCAATGAGTGATTTTTTTTATTTAGTTTATCAATAGGTTGGTTTTTAGCGCTTTAGCTGGGTCTGGTCTTATAAGCTACTTTTAAACTATTGTGTATGCTCAGGAAGGCGTCGATGTGATGCCAACAGATAAAGATTATTGGCAAATATAAGCTAAAAAAATGGCAACCAATATGGTTGCCTAAGTCGTTCTTTGTGGGTTGTGATTAACGGTGCGCTAGCGTGTTAATACTCGCCAAATAGGGATGATGATGAACAATACACATAAAGCTGTTGTAACAAGTAAATACAAACTAAACATTGGAGAACGGTTTAACGAGTTTGTCTCCTTACTGGTTACATATATTCTGACTAGGGGGATTGGTAAAAGTTCACTCAGTGACAAAAAAATTTAAAAATAATTGCTGAGTAAGATTTCGTTAACGTTTATCGCGCAAAGCCGGTAACTAAGATTTAGCGGCAAATAAGCTTGTATCAGAATAATGAGGTCATGTAATCCAGAGTGAATGATGTGTTTAACAAACATAAAAAAAGGCAATCAAATGATTGCCTATCGATCGACTTAGCGATCAAGGGGACCGCGCTAGAAGTCCCAGGGAGATGATGAACAAAAAGTGAATATCACTGTTACTAAGTTTGAGTACCTGATGGTTAAAAAGTTCAATCTAGATACAAATTTTTATCGAAATAAAGATATAAATTTTATATTTTATAACTATCAGTAGCTTAGGTTTGTATTATTTTTGCTGTTTTTGAGATTTAAATTTGATGGTTAAATTTAAACATTGCAAAGGGAGCTAACGCGTCAATTTATTTCTGTCTTCTTGGTAACAGTAAGGCGATTAATATGATATCAATCGCCTAGCGTAAACACCTATTGCGCACGTAATGACAATATTCGAGTGATTAACTGAGTAACTTTTCAATAATAGTATTAAGCTCTTCTGGCTTAGTGGTTGGCGCATAGCGCTCAAGGATATTCCCTTGTTTATCAACTAAAAACTTAGTGAAGTTCCATTTAATAGATTCACTCCCTAAAAGACCTTTGGCAGACTTTTTAAGATGTTGGTACAAAGGATGACTGTTATTACCATTAACTTCAATTTTGCTAAACAGTGGAAATGTTACGCCAAAATTTAGTTGGCAAAATTGGCTGATCTCATCTTCGTTACCTTGTTCTTGTTTACCAAATTGATTACAAGGAAAGCCTAAGATAACTAAACCTCTATCTTTATATTGCTGATATAAATCCTCAAGTGCTTTGTATTGCGGAGTAAATCCACATTTACTTGCAGTGTTAACAATAAGCAAGACCTTATCTTTAAACTGCTCCATGACAAGGTCTTTGCCTTGAATATCTTTTACGCTAATAGAATAAATTGCTGCAGTCATCAGATGCTCCTTTATATGAAAGATAGACTATATTATAAACATGATTAGTTGGCAATTAAGTTGTGGGCAATTTAATTTATCTGTTTGCTTATCAATACTAATTTCAATATAGTTTGCGCATATTTTACTACTAAGAATTAAGGACGGGCTTATGAATGATGTAAAGAACGAACTTAACTCTGAAGATGAAATCGACACCAGTTCGCAACCACAAGCAGATGTCAGCCAAGTGGTACATTTGTTAACTGAAGCAGAAGGTGATGAGCAGGCTGAAATGTTCAGTGAGATCTTAACTGAAGCCGAGCCGGGCACCATTGCACTATTACTCGAATCGTTACCACTGGATGAGCGTTATGAACGCTGGCAGCAAGTTGATGTTGAAGAACGTGTCGACGTTTTAAATTTAATGCGCGCCGATCCTCGTTTAGGCATTGTAAAGAAAATGCCCGACGAGGAATTAGACTTACTCTTTTCTCAATTAAGTCCTGAAGATCTTATTGAGTGGAGTGATTCGTTACCTGACAATATTACTGATCGTGCATTGGCTCAGATGGGCGAGCGTCAGCGTAAGCACTTCGAACTGTATGATCAATATTCTGAAAATGAAATCGGTCGTTATGCCGATCACCAGATGCTGGCATTAAGTCTTAATTCTACCGTTGCACAAGGACAACGTTTTTTTCGTCGAATCGATTTAGATTGTAATGACCACCTATTTTTGGTCGATAGTAACGATAAATATTTAGGAACAGTGCGGCGTTATGACGTATTCAGAACGGCAGATCTTGACACTCAACTGCACGTCTTAAAATGGGATGACAGCCGAGTTATTTCCGCTGATTCATCTTTAATTGAAGCCGCCGAAGCGATTGAGCATAGTCGTGAGCTTGAATTACCGGTTGTTGATGAAGACGGTATATTGATTGGCCGCATGACATTGCGAACAGCGACAGCCTTAGTGCGTGAACATTATGAAGCACAACTAATGGCAACCGCAGGTATGGATGAACACGACGATTTATTTGCTCCAATTGTCATTGGTGCCAAACGTCGTGCCGTGTGGCTAGGGATTAACTTACTTACTGCATTTTTAGCTTCTGCTACCATTGGTTTATTTGAGAATGTATTGTCGCAGGTTGTTGCATTAGCGGTATTGATGCCCATTGTGGCATCAATGGGGGGGATTGCGGGGAGCCAATCATTAACGTTGATGATCCGTGGTATGGCAATGGGTCAAATTTCAGCTGGTAACGTCATGTCGTTGATGAAAAATGAGCTAGGGATCGGTGCGCTTAATGGCATGCTATGGTCAATTGTCATTGGTATCATTGCGGGTTGGTGGTTTGACGATACGATCATGGGTATTGTTATTGCTTGTGCAATTTTAATCAATATGGCGGTTGCTGCTATTGCCGGGGTGATGGTACCGATGATTTTACAGCGTTTTAATCAAGATGCGGCTTTATCGGGATCGGTTATTCTCACCACTGTGACCGACGTGGTAGGTTTTTTTACCTTCTTGGGATTAGCGACCATACTGTACCTGTAAACAGAAATACTCTAATCACTGATTGCTCACGTTTTACAGCATGAACATCCACAATAAATTAGTTTGTCTAAATGGTCTTGAATTGCTCAAGGCCATTTTTTTTAGCCAATAAAAAAGCAAGTTTCAGGCAACTTGCTTTTTAAACTTGATGAGAAAATCCTGATAAATTACTTCCACTTAGCAGGTGCAAACTCCGTTTCAGCATTATCGTCAAAGTAACGTCGTTTAGTATCTCGGCGGCGCTGTTTTACTTTTTTCGACTTCGGTTTTCCCTTGATGTTATCGCCCCATGGCGCATCATCTTCATCAAATTCAAATGAGTGTGACATTTTCAACATTCCAGATAACTGTACCTCTGTTGGTACAGCCTCTTTTTACCTAAAGTTAATAATAAGCTAAAGCGAAATATTTCATCCTTGATGGTAAAAATTATTGCACGTGAAAATGACATTGAGATGACAATTGAATCTTTGCTAAAAATAAATCATCTTTTCTTTGTACGAGTTCATGCAGACAAAGTGTTAATTACAGTTAATAAAGTTTTGCTATAGCAATGATCACTGATACATGGCTGTCTAGCGCGCTAAATTGAGGTCTTGTGATGATTAATACACATTGTTTTGATGTTATAGGCGAGAGTCAATTAGCCGATGCAAAAAAGCTTATCACAGATGCTGGTGTTGTTATTGCTTGGGTAAACGCTTATCAAGTGCATTGCGCCAATAGTAAATAGCAGATCATTGTTTTGTGAATAATGTTTTCATAGATTGCGCGCAACAGCGTCAATCATTATTGAATGCCAAATTAAGCCTAATCACGCTGAGTATCACAAGCGTTATGAAATTATTCTGTGGTTGTTGTTTGCTGATCTAATGCTTGAATTTTATTAACTCTATATCGCTGTGCATCAGGTCCTTTAATCTGCCGGGATTTAACATCTAATAGGTATAAGTGATCTGAATAAACGCGGTAAATATGACCACGGTCTAAGATAATAATATTACCGGTTTTATCCCATTTAAAGGTACCGCTTCCTTGAAAGGGAATGTTATCAGTGCCTAAACGGACAGTATAGATGGTGTATTTGTTTGGTTTGATAAGTTCTAGTGTGGTGTCCATACCATCACAGCTTGGGCATGGAAATATTCCATGGTATACACCTTGCCATTGCAAGTCTGTTTTACTGCTTGTTGTGGTATCAATATTAGAAGTGTCTTGTTGGCCGCAGCCAAGTATTATTAGTATGAATATCAACCATACATTTTTCATCTAAAATCCTTTTAGATACAAAATTGTCGTGCATATGACGCTCGGCAGTTCTGGGGTGATTCTTGTTAAGTTAAAAATAAGCCATCTACAAGAGTACTATTTCTCATCATGAATATTGCAATATTCACGATTTAATTTATGTTCAATCGGTATCTCAAGACCCAGAGTATACTTCTGGTTTTAACATCGACCGATGTGGTTAGCTTATCTATAGATATATCATAAATTTTGAGCCCTAACGTTAAATTTATGTTTTGATGTCAAAAAATTGTTTTATCTCGTCAATTCTGTCCATTGCATCCTGATAGCCTAAGTCTATCAAGGTACTAGTATAGGTTTTTTCGAATAACAGGTATGACACAATACTTGAATCTGATTGTCGATTAATGCCGAAAAATTTTAATAACGTTTTGATGGCAAACGGCATGTCATCATAAAATCGCTCTGCAATGCGACTTAAATCTTGGCTTGGTTTAATCACTAAGGTATCAATATGGCGTAAGTTTAATGTCTCACGATCTGTGGCGGATATCATTGATAAGGTGTTATTGACCCGCTGTAAACGTTCTAAGTCACTGTTTAAGGTGTCCGAGAAAATCGTATCTAATAAATGACCAGCAATGGTTGCCGTTTTTGGATGATATTCAAATTCGATGGGGAAGTGTTTGTGAGGACTGTCTAAATTAATCACAAATATTTTACTCGCACCAAGGTGGATCGGACTTGATAATGGCGATAATTGATGGACAGAACCATCACCATAATAGGCCTGATTAAGTTTAATTGATGGAAATACCATTGGGATTGCTGAGCTTGCTAGCAGGTGTTCAGTGTGCAATAAACTTCGGATACCAACGCGTCTAGCACGTTGCCAATCGTCAATGTGATCATTACCTTGATAGAAGCTATATGATCGTGAATTGTTGTAGCACGAGCAATCGATACTGACAGCTTTGAGTGCTTTATTACCGATATTGCGATCAATTCTTTTAAAATCAATCAGTTTATTCAACAAATGTCGTAATGGCTGATTATCGAGTAGGCTGCCAGCATCCGGGTTTACTTTATCGTCTTGGAGGCCTTTAATTGCCATTTTTCCCAAATGCCTCAACACTTGCGCAATCGATGCCCGATAAACCTGATGGGTTTCAAAATGGCGCCACACCCAATCCAGTTTTTTTATGCCTAAATGGAAGCAAGATGCGTGGGTGGCCAGGGACGTTGCATTAATGGCTCCAGCGGATGTACCGCAAATTATATCAAATGGAACATTATGGTTGCGGGGATAAAACTGTACTAGGGCTTTTAATACCCCTATTTGATATGCCGCTCTAGCACCACCACCACCTAATACCAATGCTGTTGATATTGACAAGCTTTATCCCTTAATCTTTTTGATGGACGAATTTCTAGTATGAGTGGTTTTAATGTTATATACCAGTTGTCAATAAGTCGACTATGCTATTTATTGTCTATACTTTAATCTGCTTAAAACATTCGCCATAAGACATAACGATGAGTATTTATTGCATAAAAAAATATCCAGATTAATACTAGATAAGATCTAAGGTGTTTTTTTGCTCGTATATGTATTATTAATGTTAACTAAATGTCATGATTAATGATGTTTTTATGGTCTAAGATGTTGATTTTGAAAATGGCCACTCGTTGATTTTTAGCTAGTATTCAATTGGTAATTCAATTTTAAGGATGGCATGTGGCACTGTTTAAGACAAAATCAGAAGTATCGGTTGATAACGATTCAATCAATAAGGCTATCAGACTTTCGCCTTGGAAAATTGCTATTATCGATGATGAAATTGGCATCCATGATGTGACTAAGTTTGCCTTGGGTCATTTCGAATTTGACGGTAAAAAGCTCGCTTTCTACTCCAGCTTTACTGCTAAAGAGGGCTTTGCTTTACTACGTGATGAGCCTGATATCGCACTCGCGTTTATCGATGTGGTGATGGAAAATGACCATGCGGGGCTTGATTTAGTTGAGCGTATCCGTAATGAGTTAAACAACCACAGCACGCGGATTATTCTCCGAACAGGGCAGCCAGGTTGTGCACCAGAAGAAAGGGTCATTAGAGAGTTTGATATCAATGACTACAAGGCTAAAACTGAGTTAACTTCGACTAAGCTTAAATCATGTGTTTATACATCGTTACGCTCATATCGAGATATTAAAACGATTGAACAAAGTCAGCGAGGGATGGAGAAAGTTATTCAAGCTTCTTCATCTGTCTTGTTAAGCCATACCCTGCATAATTTCGGCAGCGCGGTTCTCGAGCAGACATTGCAATTGCTTAATTTAAGTAATTCAGCGCTATACCTGACCAGTTTTCGCGAAGACTTGTATCAAGATACTCAGATGAATTTACTTGCGGCAACAGGCAGTCTGGTCAGTTATCGTGAGATAGATAATGTCGAATCACTACCCGGTGAAGTTAAAGAGTATATTATTGAAGCCATCACCTTAGGCAAGTCGGTTATTCATGACAATATTTATGTGGGATTTTATAAATTTGGCCTAGATGTCACGAGTATCTTGTATCTACAACATGATACCGAATTAACCCCTTTGCAAGTCAGAATACTAGAATTATTTGCCGCCAATGTCAGCCTGACTTTTGAAAACCTTTCTAGCAAAGAAAATGTCCAACAAACCCAACGTGAGCTAATCCTTATTATTGGTGATGCCATTGAGCAGCGCAGTAAAGAAACCGGTGCCCATGTAAGGCGTGTTGCTGTGATGAGCGAAATGTTAGCTCAATATGTTGGCATGAGTGATGATTTTGTTGAAACAATTCGTTATGCCGCTCCGTTACATGATGTTGGTAAAATCGGTATTCCTGAGAGCATTCTCCATAAACCCGCTAAATTGACTCCTGATGAATGGGAAATAATGAAAACCCATGCAGAAAAGGGTTATGCCTTGCTTGCTGCATCAAACCGTATTATTGCCAAAATGGGCGCGAGAATTGCCTACACCCATCATGAGCGATGGGATGGTAAGGGCTACCCTCGTGGCTTAGTGGGTAATGAGATACCTATTGAAGGTCGAATCATGGCTATCGTTGATGTCATTGATGCCTTACTTTCTAAACGTAGTTATAAAGAGGCATGGCCCGCTGAAAAGGTAAGAGATTATTTAATTGAGCAGTCTGGTAATCAATTTGATCCACTTATGTGCACTGCAAGTTTGGCATTACTGAATCAGTTTGTGAAGATTCAACAGGAAATGCCGGATTAATAACTGATACCAACAGATTAAGCTATTTAATATGAATCCAATATGTGAGCGGGTATTGCTAGAAGTCAGCCAGTCTGAGTTGATTGATTTGGGCGATTTAGATTTTGCGTCAACCTTGATTATTAAATCAGTATGTCGTGGGCTGAATATAGGTCGAGCCGGTATTTGGTTATTAACTGACGATAATCAGTCAATTGATTGTTTTTTATTAATCGACAATGACACCAAACAACATAATATTACCTTAACCCGATCCCAGTTCCCCAGTTACTTTAAGGCTCTTGATACAGAGAGAATTATTGCTGCCAGTGATGCTTTGACCGATCCAGCCACATACGAATTCGCTGATATCTATTTGCGCCCTAACGCAATTACCGCAATGTTGGACAGCCCTATTAGGCATGCGGGTAAGATGATCGGGATTATTTGTTGTGAGCATAAAGGTGAGATTAGGCACTGGACCTATGATGAACAAGCATTCGTGAGTTCGTTAGCCGATTTGTATGGCCGTGCAGTCAATGCTAAAAAAGTCAAAGCTTATCAAATTGAACTTGAATCGATTAATAGTGCTTTAGAAACACAAGTTGAGAAAAGGACAGCAGAACTCAAAAGAGCCATCAAAAACTTGCAGATAACTCAAGCGAGCTTGATAGAAAATGAGAAATTAGCCGCATTGGGGAATCTCGTTGCGGGTGTTGCGCATGAAGTGAATACCCCACTAGGTATTTCGGTCACCTCCACCAGTCATTGTATTGATGAGCTCAATAAACTCAAAAAGTATTATGGGGCAGGTGATCTTGATGAACAAAAGTTTGTTGATTTCATGGACACACTGACCGACGGCCTTAATCTTGTCGAACGCAATTTGTCGCGAGCCGCTGAATTAGTACATAACTTTAAGCGCACGGCGGCAGATCAACTTGTTATAGAGAAAGAAAATATTAACTTAACCGAGTATTTAGAACAGATTTCATCGCCATTACGACCACTCACTCGTAAGCAAGGCATTGAGCTGAATATTCAATTAGAACAACAGCTGTTTGTTAATTCTTATCCTGGTGCCATCGCGCAGATTTTTACTAATTTAGTCTCCAATTGTTTTAGACATGCTTTTCCTGAGGGATTTCCAGGGAAGAAACGCATTCTCTTAGGCGCAGAGATGTGTGGCGATGAAATAAAAATGTTCTATAAAGATAATGGTAAAGGATTAAGTAAAGACGTTAAAAGTAAAATTTTTGAGCCATTCTTTACCACTGCACGAAATGTCGGCGGTACTGGTTTAGGCATGTCTATTGTGCATAACCTAGTAACACAAAAATTGGCCGGTAGGATTGAGATTGTTTCAGAACTTAATCAAGGTTTTGAAGTCGATATTTATATTAAAGATCTAGATTAAAGATCTAGATTAAAGATCTCGATTAAAGAGAATTTAAGAATAAAAAAACGCACTCGAAAGTGCGTTTTTTCCATGCTATATCAATAACTAGCCTTTTGCTGCGTTTGTCAAGAAAGCCACAATCTCATCAAATGGAATGTCTTGTTTCTCACCTGTGCGACGGTTTTTATACTCAAACACCCCAGCATCGATATTGCGATCGCCAATCACCACAACATGCGGTAGGCCAATCAGTTCCATGTCGGCAAACATAACACCTGGACGCTCTTTACGATCATCCATTAATACTTCAACACCCGCATCAGTTAAGTCTTGGTAAAGTTTTTCGGCAATGTCGGCCACACGATGTGACTTATGCATGTTCATTGGCAAAATACCTACCGTAAACGGTGCGATAGCTTCTGGCCAAATAATGCCGCGGTCATCGTTATTTTGCTCAATGGCAGCCGCCACAATACGGCTTACACCGACACCATAACAACCCATCAACAGAACTTGTGCTTTACCATTTTCATCTAACACAGTGGCATTCATGGCTTTAGAATAGCTAGTACCAAGTTGGAAGATATGTCCCACTTCAATACCACGAGCCATGGCATAGGTGCCTAGGCCATCCGGCGTTGACTCACCTTCAACAACATTACGAATGTCCGCTGAAGTGATTAAAGGTAAATCACGTTCCCAGTTAATGCCAAAATAATGCTTATCTTCAACGTTAGCACCGGCAGCAAAATCGCTCATTACAGTGACACTATGGTCAATAATAATTGGCATCGTTAAGCCTACAGGCCCGATAGAGCCTGGCCCTGCGCCAACGGCTGCGCGGATTTCCGCTTCTGAAGCAAACTCAAAGGGTGAAGCGACTAATTCAAGCTTGTCGGCTTTGATTTCGTTAAGCTCATGATCGCCACGAATAACTAATGCTACCAATGGTGCTTCTTCCGTTGCACCTTTAACGATTAAGGTTTTAACCGTTTGAGTGATAACGACATCAAATTGTTCAACTAATTCTGCAATTGTTTTGGCGTTAGGTGTATCCACTAACGTCATTGTTTGAGTTGGCTCTGCACGTGTGCCGGCTGGCATTGCTGCCTCAGCTTTTTCAATGTTAGCGGCATAGTCGCTACCTGTTGAATAAGCGATTAAATCTTCACCGCTGTTAGCCAGTACATGGAATTCATGCGACATGCTACCGCCAATAGAGCCTGTGTCTGCAAGTACTGGGCGGAATGATAAGCCCATACGAGTCAGAATATTGCTGTATGCGGTGTGCATTGCATGGTAAGTGCTGTCCATGGTTTGTTGATCTAAATGGAAAGAATAGGCATCTTTCATCAAGAATTCGCGTGCGCGCATGACACCAAAACGTGGACGTACTTCGTCACGGAATTTGGTTTGTACTTGGTAAAGTGTTAGCGGCAATTGCTTGTAAGAACTTAATTCTTTACGGACTAAATCGGTGATCACTTCTTCATGGGTAGGTCCCAATACAAAATCACGATTGTTGCGGTCTTGAAAACGCAATAATTCAGGACCAAACTTGTCCCAACGGCCTGTTTCAACCCATAGATCAGCTGGTTGTACTAATGGCATTAATATTTCGATAGCGCCTGTTTTGTTCATTTCTTCACGAACAATGGCTTCAACTTTACGTAATACACGTAAACCTGACGGTAACCAGCTGTAGAGACCTGAAGCATTGCGACGGATCATACCGGCACGTAACATTAACTGATGACTAATCACCTCTGCATTTGCAGGAGTTTCTTTTTGTGTTGAAAGCAGGTACTTACTAACTCGCATTACCAATGTCCAAAATAGTTGCTATGAATTAGCGTCATTTTAGCACCTGCATTAATGATGTCACCTGCTAATTCGACTCAAAAGCAGGCTTTGTGATGCTTAAATGCCAAGTTTGAGATAGCTAAGTTGAAATAACGTCATTTTTATCGATTTATCCTTGCGTTATCACTGCTTGAGGCTATTTGTCGCGTCTATCGCCAATGACTCGAGCCGGATTACCTGCAACGATGGCGTAGTCTGCTACATCTTTGGTCACAATACAGCCCATACCAATAACGGCGTAATCTCCAATCGTCACGCCATCGACAATACCTGCCTGAGCGCCAATCCACACATCCTGGCCTATTACGATACCTTTTGATGTCGCGGGTTGTTTATATATGGGCGTAGTAGGTGACATGCCATGATTAAAAGCATAAATAGTGACGTTATTGGCTATCCGTGTTTGGTTGCCTATTGTTATGCCATAACGACCACCATCTAAGCTGCAGCCATGATTGATTGCCACTTCATTACCTAAGGTGATAGGGCCATGCAGAAATACCTCTGCTGCAATCATGCATTGATTACCGATGCTGATATCTCGTCCGGGTTCGGCAAACAGTTGAGCTTGTGGGGCAATAAAACTGTGCTCGCCAATATGAATGGTTTCCAGCTGGCTCAACTGCTGTTGAATCTCATCTTGCCATGGTTTTGCCCAGGCTAAATGCTTAGGCTTGAGTGAAAAATACAGCCATGGCATCCATGATAAGCGTCGTTTGTGTTGAGCTTGGTAATCAATTTCTGCCATAGGGTTAATCCTTTAACAATGTCACTTTGGTCGGTTTAAGCTCTAGTACTTCGATACCTTGTGCTGTAACACACCAAAAAATATCTAAATCGTAC
Source organism: Shewanella sp. SR43-8 (assembly GCF_014163775.1). NCBI lineage: Bacteria > Pseudomonadati > Pseudomonadota > Gammaproteobacteria > Alteromonadales > Shewanellaceae > Shewanella > Shewanella sp. SR43-8. The sequence continues at coordinate 101,757 of NZ_JACJDX010000010.1, forward strand.
AATGCAACTTGATATAGTTTGGGATCGTCTTTGGCTTTTTTATACGCGGGCCTAGGGTCTTGGGACAATACACCTTCAATAAGCGCGGCAAGATCTTGATATTGTTGTTGTTGTTGGCTATAAAGATTAATTTGTTGACTGGCTAGGGCTGTATAAGTCAGTGGAACCAAGATAGGTGCATCTTGCGCAATACCACCTTTTGCATCAGTAATTGCATCGGAAAACGGAACATAGGGCTTAATATCAACAATTGGCGTACCGTCTAATAAATCCATACCCGATATCACCAAACACACTTTACCTTTACGTTGAACCACCCCGTGTAGCTTTACCACTGATTGGCCAATACCATTGGGGCGAAATGTAGACCGTGTGGCAAACACGCCTAGTTTTTCATTACCCCCTAGTCGAGGAGGGCGCACTGTGGTTTTCCAACCTTGGGCTAAATTCTCATGAAAACTGAATAGTAACCATAAGTGTGAATATTGCTCTATGCCTCTGACTGCATCAAGATGATTAAAATCAGGTTCAAACTCAATATAACCGACAGCATTGACTAGTCCCGGTTGACGCGGAATACCAAACTTTTGTTTATAGGGGGTTCTGCATATTGCAACCGCATTTAATTGGCTACTAAACGGCACGCTAGATTGGTTATTAATAGGAGTTGTTTGGCTGTGTTGATCGTTGCCTTGTGTCATGCGGTACCTGAATTAAACAGAAAATAGGAAATGAAAAATCAAATATAAAAAATATTGATGAGTGTGATATGAGCACTCATCATCTATAGGCTGCGAATATACTCTATTGAGTTATTATTTTTTTGCAGCTGTTTTAATCGCTTGGCCAACGCAAAGCGCTCGACTAAAACAACTATTGTCAGCTTCAGTAATCATAAAGCAGCTTTTAACGACAAAACCATTTGCGCCTATGTCTGCTGCAGCTCTTCTGGCATTAGTGCGAGCAACTGACATTTGTGGTGGTGCATCCTGTTTGGTTTCTTGGCAGGCTTCACCTTCAATTAAACCTAATATTTCAAATGTCCCTTTGGGTTGCTCATTGCCTTCGTATAACTGCACATCACCGACTTTAAAATAATCATTGATAGCTTTACTGTCTAAATTACTTTTGAACGTGTAATCACTGGCACAAGCACTCAATAATAGTGCTATGCCTGAGATTATAAATGCATATTTAAGAGAAAACGTCATGGCCGTAACCTTATTATTAATGGGTAATAGATCTGAAACAGTTAGTTTACCCTGTCTTATGGCGATGATAAAGCAATCAAATGCCACAAAAAAAGAGCTTACCTAAGTAAGCTCTTTTTTATTTTAAAGAATTAACCGTGAGATTATTCTTAGTTAAAATATTTATTCCATGCCTGGAATTAAAAATTCGCTCATGCTTTTGCCGCTATCAACTTGTTGTTTGAATACGGTTGGCATACGACCTTGACCTGTCCATTGAATTAATTCACCGTCAATGGTGATTTGATATTTTGGCGGACGTGGTGCACGCTTTTTAGTTGATGTTTTAGCAGAGGCTGTGACTTCACCTAAATCTTCGATTGATAAACCACTGTTTTCAATTTGAGCAAGAATTTCAGCAATACGAGCATTACGCTCTGCATTGGCTTCAAGTTCTAATTTTTCTTCTTCTTCACGTTCAGTAATGATCTTTTCTAATTTTGCCGCGGTTTCGCGTAAATCATCAAGAGACAATTCTTTTACTGCAGCTTTAAAACGACGGCCGTGGGTTAGTATGTCTAAAAAATCACTCATTTTGTGTAGTTTCCTAATGATTTATTTATAAAATAAAAAGTTATCAAAGATGTTTTTTAATGTTTCAGGTAAATTTCAGTGCATCATTTGGTTTGTTGTGGTCTTTATTATTAATATAAATAACATTAACTCACTGATTATTACCAAGACAGCTTAATTAATACTGAATATAACTGTAATAATAGAAACTATTTGTCATTGAATCAAATTAAATCATCTAAATATTGAATAAATTTTAATTAATCGCTTGTATCAAATAATTAATGTTCCACAGTTTGTTTTGTTTGATTGCCACCACAATCATAAAAAAAATATAAACAGTCGTTTGACTTTGATTGACGTTAACGTTAACAGGACGTAAAGTTAGCTTATCTTGCATTGGCAAACGCCAGTGTGTTGTCCACATACATTGAAGGTGTAGAAGGAAAACCTATGAAAATATTGGTGCCTGTTAAACGCGTAGTTGATGCCAATGTAAAGGTCAGGGTAAAAGCTGACAACACAAGTGTTGATACGACGAACCTTAAAATGGCGTTAAACCCATTTTGCGAAATAGCAGTTGAAGAAGCAGTTCGCTTGAAAGAAGCTGGCGTAGCCACTGAAGTTATCGTGGTGAGTGTTGGCGCAAAAGCAGTGCAGGAGCAATTAAGAACTGCAATGGCATTAGGTGCTGATAGAGCCATTCATATTGAAACTGATGAAGAATTGGTGCCACTATCAATTGCGAAACTGTTAAAAGCTGTGCAAGAAAAAGAACAAGCGCAATTAATTATTTTTGGTAAGCAGTCTATTGACGGCGATAACAACCAAACTGGACAAATGTTAGCGGCACTAACTGATATGCCACAAGCGACATTTGCATCAGAAGTAAAAGTTGATGGTGATATGATCACCGTTACTCGTGAAATTGATGGCGGACTGCAAACCCTGAAAATGCCTTTACCTGCCATTGTCACGGTTGATTTACGTTTGAACGAACCTCGCTATGCTTCATTACCCAATATTATGAAAGCTAAACGCAAGCCATTAGACATTATGACTGTGGCTGATTTAGGTGTGAGCTTGAAAACACATCAAACAGTGATCAGCGTAACACCTCCGGTTGAGCGTAAAGCTGGCATTATGGTGTCTTCTGTTGAGGCGTTAGTCGATAAGTTAAAAAATGAAGCGAAGGTGATCTAACATGACCATTTTAGTATTAGCAGAACACGATAATGTGAGTTTGAAAACTGACACGGCCAAAGTCGTTAGCGCAGCTGCCGCCATTGGCGGTGATATTCATGTACTGGTAGCGGGTGTTGATTGTTCTGCTGCGGTAACGGCAGCACAACACTTAGCCGGTGTGAGTAAAGTATTAGTTGCTGATGCAACTCAATATGGTGCTCAATTAGCGGAAAACGTTTCTAAGTTGGTCGTTGAGATTGCGGCTGATTACGAACATATCTTGGCTGCAGCAACCAGTATTGGTAAAGATACATTACCTCGTGTCGCAGCATTGTTAGATGTTTCTCAAATTTCAGAAGTCATTGAAGTGGTCAGTAGTGACACTTTTGTGCGTCCTATTTATGCCGGTAATGCGCTGTCGACAGTGCAGAGTTTAGACGCGAAGAAAGTCATGACTGTGCGTTCAAGTGCATTTGATGCTGTCGCGTCAACGGGCAATGCTGAAGTGGTTAACCTAAGTCAAGCTATTGATGCTCGCACTGAGTTCGTGTCTCAGTCGTTAACTGAATCAGCCCGTCCAGAGCTAGGTAATGCAGGCATTATTGTCTCTGGTGGCCGCGGCATGGGGAGTGGTGAAAACTTTGCTATTTTAGAACAGCTAGCCGATAAGCTTGGCGCAGCAGTAGGTGCATCTCGTGCCGCTGTGGATGCTGGCTTTGTGCCTAACGATTTACAAGTGGGACAAACAGGTAAGATTGTTGCCCCTGATCTGTATATTGCTGTGGGCATTTCTGGTGCGATTCAACATCTTGCCGGAATGAAAGACTCTAAGGTGATTGTGGCTATTAACAAAGATCCTGAAGCGCCTATTTTCCAGGTGGCAGATTACGGTTTAGTCGCGGACTTATTTGAAGCCGTTCCTGCATTAAATAATCTGCTTTAATGGCTTATTATTGACCCAAATTGAGTCATTAGCTTGTTTAACGTGTCGTTCTACTAGCCAATCGTTCAGATTAAAAGGTTTCTACTTGGTAAAGTAGGAACCTTTTTTATTGATATTTTTTATCATATGGATGTTTTTATGAGCAAAGGTGTCAGTCGGGTTATCCAGTTGCCGTTTTTGTATTCAGTGCGATAGTGTGCATTTGCATTAGAAACGTTAAACTAATGCTATTAAATTGTGGCTATAGTTAATAATATTGTTATTTGTGCTGTAGTTTAGGACTTTTTTGCTGGTATAGAGCGTGTGGTTTATGATTGTATGTGCGCGCTGTTTGTAATGGGCTATTTATGATTACAAATACAAAAGTAGAGGTGCATTGCATAATAGTCAGGTTGAATTGGGTGATGCCAATAATTCAACCTAAAAGGATGCAATGCCGAAATAAGTGAGGTGATCGCCCTCATTTGTTGGGCCAGTTCTCGAAAGGGGCTGTACTGTCATAGTGTTTTTATCTACGTGATAAAAATAATGATATTCATATTAAATGGATATTTCTGTGGAGTGCTACTAGATAAGTTAACCCATATACTTTCTGTGTATGGCGAGTCTTATTTCTAGTTTTTCTCTATTCGTATCCAACGAAGAAATAATTAAATTATGATAATAAGTTATGCCGATTCGGCACTTTCTGTTTTGCCACCACTTTTGGCAATTACACTGGCTATTTTAACCCGTAAGGTATTGCTGTCTTTGGGGTTAGGTATTATTTTTGGTGCCTTATTGCTGACCGATTTTTCATTGGTTGGCAGCAGCGAATATATTTTAAGTACAGCGAGTCAGCTCGTTTGGAAAGATGCTGCACTGAATAGTTGGAACGTATATATCTTAGGTTTTTTGGTTGTGCTGGGCATGATAACCGCATTGATCACCGTTAGTGGTTCTGCTCGTGCTTTTGCTGATTGGGCCAAACTGCGCATTCGTAATAAGCGCGATGCTAAGTTAATGACCATTTTTTTAGGCTGTGTAGTCTTTATTGATGACTACTTCAATAGTTTAGTCGTAGGTTCTATTTCAAGGCCTATCACGGACAGATACCATATTTCACGCGCAAAACTTGCCTATATTTTAGATTCTACCGCGGCACCGATTTGCGTTATTTCCCCGGTATCAAGCTGGGGGGCCTATATTATTGCGCTTATTGGCGGCATTCTAACTGCACATGGTTTTGCTGACTCAGGTCATTTAAGTGTCTTTATACAGATGATCCCGATGAACTTTTATGCCGTGTTCTCATTATTATTACTAGTGTGTGTGGCGACGTTCAGTTTAAACATAGGACCAATGCGTCAGCATGAATTAAATGCACTTCGTGGTGAGTTGTATGATGAATCAAAAGGCCAACCACCGGGAGCAGTTACTGATTTACCTGAAGCTGATACCGGTAAAGTGATTGGTTTATTTTTACCGATTGCGATATTAGTATTTGCGACCCTTTATTTTATGGTCTCTAGTGGGGCAGAAGCATTAGCGGCTAAAGAGCAGATGTTTAGTGTACTAGGTGCATTTGAAAATACTGATGTGAGTTCATCATTGTTTTTTGGTTCTATCGTCGGTTTGATTGCGACAGTGTTGTTGGCATTTCAACAGAAAGTAGAGCTGTCTATGTTGCTCAAAGGCATCTCTGTTGGTGCTCGTTCAATGTTACCCGCTATTTATATTTTATTGTTCGCTTGGACGATATCAAGTGTCATTGGTCAGCTTGAAACCGGTAAGTTCATGGCCAGTTTAGCAACTGATAATATTCCGTTTGCGCTATTGCCTGCCATGTTATTTCTATTGGCTGGGATCACCGCATTTTCAACGGGAACGAGTTGGGGAACCTTCGGTATTATGTTGCCTATAGCGGCCGATATGGCGATGGGAAGTGATAGCACCATGATGCTACCTATGCTAGCAGCTGTGCTTTCTGGTGCCGTATTTGGTGACCATTGCTCACCTATTTCCGATACCACTATTTTGTCATCAACGGGGGCGAGTTGCCATCATATCGATCATGTGGTGACCCAGCTTCCTTATGCACTTATCGCTGCATTGATTAGTTTCGTCGGTTATATTGTGCTTGGGTTTACGGGCTCGTTAATGGCTGGATTGATTTGTTGTAGTGCGTTGTTTCTTATCAGTATCCTAGTATTGTACTTTTGGGCAAAAAAGTAATGCTACATCCTTATACTTATGAGTAATAAGCCGATTGATTAAGCTTTGAAAAAATGCCGTATACATAACGAATACGGCATTTTTGTTTGTTGTTGCGAAGTTAAAAAAGGTAATATGGACGGTACTGACTGTCTAACCATTAGGACGCTATATTTTGGCGCAACTGTACTTTTATTATTCGGCGATGAATGCCGGTAAATCAACTTCGTTACTGCAGTCTTCTTATAATTATCGTGAGCGCGGTATGCATACCTTAGTGATGACAGCATCAATAGATAATCGATATGGTATTGGCAAAGTGTCTTCGCGTATTGGGATTGAAACCGATGCCCAGGTGTTTGGTAGTACTGACAATTTAATTGAGCTGATTTCGACATCCAATGACGAGCAAAAAATTCACTGCGTACTGATTGATGAGTGTCAGTTTTTAAGTAAAGAGCAGGTTAGGCAGATAACCTATGTTGTCGATAATCTCGATATTCCCGTATTATGTTATGGATTACGTAATGATTTTCAGGGTGAGTTGTTTTCAGGTAGCCATTACTTGCTCGCTTGGGCAGATAAGCTCGTTGAATTAAAAACCATTTGTCATTGTGGCCGTAAAGCCAATATGGTGGTTCGCCTTGATCATGAAGGTAATCCTATGCGCGAAGGTGAACAAGTGGAGATTGGCGGTAACGAGAGTTACGAGTCAGTTTGTCGTAAGCATTTTCGCGAGTTTTTGTGGGATTAGTTGGCCATTAAAGACGTATTAGAATTACGTTAGCGACCGCTGCAGAATAAACAAAGCCGCTTAAATTAACATTGAAGCGGCTTTGTTATTTGTGTTTTAGGTGCTTATGTTTTAGTTGCTTATGTGGAGATTAAAAGTCAGCTGCTGCGAAATTGACAATGTCGGCACTGCTAGCTTCAATTTGTTTGCGTAAGCTGCGAGTTTGGCTGCCCCAATAGCTCATGAAGAATTTTGCCGTATTAAGTTTAGCTTGATAAAACTCACTTTCTTCAGTACCAGCTTCTAATGCTGCCAATGATGTTGCCGCCACACGGGTCCACATCCAAGCCAGAGCGGTAATGCCAAAGAGTTGCATATATGGCATTGATGCTGCGCCAATAAGGTCTGGGTTTTTACTGGCCGATTGAACAATAAAACCAGTGGCTTTTTCAAGATCGCCCGCAGCGTCCATTAACCCTGCAAGATAGGGCTTCATGGCTTCGTTGCCGGAATTATCTTGAATTAACTGTTTTACCATGCCTGACCATAACGTCAATGCTGCCCCTTTGTCGCTCAGTAATTTACGGCCTACTAAATCCAAAGCCTGAACGCCATTTGTGCCTTCATAAATCATTGCGATACGAATATCACGCACATACTGCTCCATACCCCATTCATTAATATAGCCATGACCACCATAAACCTGCTGTGCATCTACGCATGCTTTAAAGCCTTGGTCGGTAACGAAACCTTTAACAATCGGTGTAAATAAAGCTGCCAGGGCATTTGCTTGTTTGGCTTTTTCCGGGTCAGTATGACGTTCTACTTGGTCAAGCCATAATGCCTGTTGGCCCATTAACGCACGTGTTCCTTCATTGAAAGACTTTTGCGATAACAGCATACGTCTTATGTCACCATGGACTAATAATGAGTCTGCGGCTTGTTCAGGCTGTTTAACACCACTTAATGCACGACCTTGAATGCGCTCTTTGGCATAAACAAGTGCATTTTGGTAAGCAATATCAGATACGCCTAAACCCTGAATACCGACACCCAGACGTGCTTGGTTCATCATGGTGAACATGGCTTTTAAGCCCTGATGTGGTGCACCAACTAATTCGCCAATTGCGCCATCAAAATGCATGACACAAGTTGAGTTACCGTGAATGCCCATTTTGTGTTCCAGACCCGTCGCACTCAGCGTATTGGCGTCACCTAAACTGCCGTCGGCATTGACTAAAAATTTCGGTACCGCAAATAATGAAATGCCTTTAACACCTTCTGGTGCATCGGGTAGGCGTGCTAATACTAAGTGAATAATATTATCAGCAAGATCGTGATCACCAGATGAAATAAAGATTTTCTCGCCGCTAATGGCAAACAGCTCATCTCCGGCAGGAATAGCTTTAGTGCGTAATAACGCTAAATCGGTACCAGCATGCGATTCAGTTAAGTTCATGGTTCCAGTCCATTCACCACTGACTAGTTTAGCTAAATACTTTTGTTTTAGTGCATCGCTGCCATGGACATGAATAGCAGAATAAGCGCCATGGGTTAACCCAGGATACATAGCAAAAGCCATGTTGGTCGCGGTTTTCATTTCGGTGGCAAAGGTACCAATCACTTCTGGCAGGCCTTGGCCGCCAAATTCAGGATCGCAGGTTAGTGTGGCCCAGCCATCTTCGACATACTGCTTGTAAGCTTGCTTAAACCCAGAAGGGGTGATGACTTTACCGTCAACCAATTTACAACCTTCCAAGTCACCGCTTGCATTGAGTGGCAACATGATGTCGGTAGTAAAGTCGGCGACACCTTGTAAAATCGCATCAGTTAAATCTGCATCTAATTCATCAAAACCACGTAAGTCAGTTTGTTGATAGACATCAAGCAGTTCAGACAGAATGAATTGATAATCACGCAGGGGAGCTTGGTAAATTGGCATAAGGTCATTCCTTGGTTATGGGGTCGTTAAGTTTGGTCGCGGCAGCAAGGTATCGTCTTGTTACTGGTCCAATCAGATTATGTTAGTTCAGCTAACATAACCAATTTCGAGTAAAAACTCAGTATTATTTTTACGTAAGCGTAAACTTATTTTGGTGCGTGAAATGTACCGATTTATTTACTCTTCAATATCCGAGTGACTTATTTGTTGTAATACCGTCTTCAGGCTTGGAAAGATCAACAAGTGCTCGCGAAACGATTATCTGAAATGCACATGAATACATAATGGCAACACTCCGGTCTATATAGGTTAATACATAAAAATAATCCATAAATAGGGCGCGTTATGAAATTTGTTTGGTCAGTAGTCAGTATATCTGCATTGCTATTATTGTCTTTTATATCCCAAAGCACAGCCGATGCTGCTGCGAAAGTGGATGAGTCTGTTGCTACTAATTTTGAATTAATGACCTCTGATGGCCAATCATTTACTCTGCATGATTACGCCGGTAAACCGGTTATTTTGCATTTTTGGGCTACCTGGTGTCCATATTGTAAAAAGCTGCAACCCGGTTTAGAAAAACTACGACTTAACTACCAACACACTGACTTGCAAATGATTGGTATAAGTTTTAGCGAAGATGCTGGCGCCAATCCAGGGCAGAGTTTGCTCGATCGAGGTATAAAAATGACCACGCTGGTTTTAGGTGATGAGGTTGCTAATTTGTATGGCATAACAGGTACCCCAACAACAGTGTTTATTGACCGAAGTGGCCACATTGCATGGATGAGCAATACGTCTGATCCTGACGACCCTAATTTGGACAAAGCGATACAGTTTTTATTAAAATAGCCATGATGAAAAGCCGATTGTTGTTTGCTCATCTATGATAGGTCATTGAGCTGATTATATTTATTCGGCTTGTTTACTTGAGGTATATTTTAAAAGAAGCGGCCCTATCAGGGTCGTTAGGGCGATAACCATGACTAATATGGCAAACTCTTTGGCTTGAATGACGTCAAGTTGGCGTCCCATCTCTGCAAATACTAATCCTACTTCACCTCTGGGTACCATTGCTGAACCCACAATCATTTTTTCGTGCCAGTTTGAGCTGGCCAACAATCCGGCCATGAATTTACTTGCTACGGCGATAAAAGTTAACCAAGCGAGTAATAGTAAGCCCATGAAGCTCATATCAAGTTGACTTAGATCCAAGCTGATGCCGACATAAACGAAAAAAATGGGGCTAAAGAGCTGTACTAGCGGCTTTGCTGATTGTTCCAGTTTGTGGGTATAGCTAAAGGGGTTTTTAAGGTATTGATTAAATGGCGAGGTAAATTGTCGTGACAAGCCCATTCCGACGGCAAAGCCACCTAAAATAGCCGGGGTACCAAACCAATGAGCTAACCAAGCAAATAAGCAAATCATTGCCGTGACGACAAACACTTCATAACCGGGAATGCGTGTTTTAAGGTGAAACCAGCGGGTTAAATAAATTATCACTCTGACCAGTGGCGGGCTGAAAATGATAAAGCAGGCAATCATGATAAATAATACTAAGGTTGAGCTTACGGCTAATTCTCCAGATGAGGCGAAATTAAACAACACGCTCAGTAGTATCACGCCAACGATATCATCGATAACCGCCGCCCCTAGAATAATTTGCCCTGCCGCACTTTGAGTTTGATTATTGAGTGCTAAAACTCGCATTGAAATACCAATGCTGGTGGCCGTTAATGCGCAACCAAAAAATAATGCTGTAAAAGGAGGTAGAGAAAGCCAATACAGGCTGGCCAATCCTGTGAAGAGTAAGGGTATTGTAATGCCTAACAATGCAACACTTACGGCTTTAGTACCAGAATGGGCAAGCTTTTTGATAGAGGTTTCACAGCCAATATCAAATAATAAAAAAATCACCCCCAGTTCTGCGATGATGGCTAATGTACTATGAGGTACAACCCAATTGAGTAGTGACGGGCCAATTAACATCCCCGCAGTGACTTCACCCACTACGCTTGGAAATCCTAATCGGTCACTAAGCTCACCTAATAATCTGCCCACAACAAGAATGAGAAAAAGTGACATTACAAAGCTGTTTATTGCCATTTATCCTCCTTCAGGTTAGGCAATATGTTATTGATTTATCTGAACCCAATAAAGTTGATGTTGATCAATTTTAGTTGCGATACTTAAGCACAAACTTACGCTATTAGCTAAGCTAAAGATAGTTACTAGCTCACGTTTACTGAGTTTCTAATCGCAGAATATAAGGCAATGCTTGATAAGTATAATTTTAATGTTTACATACACTTGTTACAGTAGAAATGTAGAAAAGATCTGAAATAAGGAGGTTTATATGAACAAAATGTTTGTTATCGCACAAATGGAACAAGCGCATATTGATGCAGTCGCGATAGGATTATCATTAGCCAAGCAGATGAACAAGCAGGCTGAAGTTTTTGCTTATACTTACGCCTATTTAAGTGGCACAGACAGTGATCAACCACGACTTGCTGGAGTGGTGCAAAAGCAGTTAATGCAACAACAAGAAGCGCAACTTCAGCAGCACTTAGATTCGCTTGATGCCGAAGATGTGCCGTTACATGTGATATGGAGTAAGTATCTTTTTGAACATGCTTGTCATCACTCTGCTCGCCATAGCTTTGATCTTATGGTTAAAGCTGTCCATCATTCTGATCATTATCTGCCTACTGATTGGCAGTTAATTCGCCATACCAAAATCCCACTATTACTCCTTACAAACAACCCACTTAATACCGGTAACACCACGCTAATTTCAATCGATTTAGGTACTAAAAATCCGACTAAGCAACGGCTTAATGACGCCGTTATTGCTAATGGCCTGCAGCTTGCTAAAGCGACTGGAACACAGTTGCATGTGGCTTATGTGTTACGAATTCCGGAAATTGTTCGCGACATGGATTTGCTCGACATTAATGCTTTAGTTAAAAAAGCGTATGCAGAACATCAGCAAAAAATTGCTGACATAGGAGTTGACGCTGATTGTATGCATATTATCTCAGGTGAGCCTGAACTGTGTCTGTTTGAACTGGCATGTCGGTTAAAAAGCCAATATTTTGTGATTGGTGCGCGGCAACGGCAAGGATTACTAGGGCGCATTATTGGTAATACAGCGGAATCTATTTTGAGCCGGATGCGCAGTAATGTGTTGGTGATCCCAGCAGAAGATTAAATCGACAATATCACGACTCATAGCGTCGCCATTTAAGCCTATTTCATCGTTGAAAAATGCTCATTTAAACCATAAAACTGCGCATTTTTTCCTTGAACTCAGCATAAATGGCTTAGCCTGTGCATTTACATTTTGATATTCACATCTCAAAGTAGAAAAGGGGCTGAGTCGCTACAGTAGTCATATTAGATAAAAGTATAAAAAAGCCCGCATCATTAAGTTAAATTGGCGGGCTTGGTTGATCTTAACTGTTTAATAGAGATTAAAAGGTCATTTCCGGTACGTGGTCTGGTACCACTAACTTACCTGCTGTTTTAGCAACAATTTCATCAACCGTCACACCGGGCGCGCGTTCAAGTAAATGAAACGCACCATCTTTAATTTCGATAAAGGCTAAATCTGTCATCACCCGTTTAATACAGCCATAGCCCGTTAATGGTAACTCGCAGGTTGATAATAGTTTCGAGTTGCCGTATTTGTCCGCATGCATCATGGTGACAATAATATTGTCGGCGCCCGCGACTAAATCCATGGCGCCGCCCATACCTTTAATCAGTTTGCCTGGGATCATCCATGAGGCGATAGAGCCGTTAACATCCACTTCAAATGCGCCCAGTACCGTGAGGTCGACATGGCCGCCACGGATCATGGCAAAGCTTTCTGCTGATGAAAAGAATGACGCGCCTGCAACCGCGGTTACCGTTTGCTTGCCAGCGTTGATAAGATCGGCATCGATGTTGTCTTCGGTAGGAAATTCGCCCATACCCAGTAAACCATTTTCAGATTGCAACATTACTTGTATGCCGTGTGGAATATAGTTAGCGACTAGGGTAGGGATACCGATACCTAGGTTAACATAAAAGCCATCTTGTAATTCTTTTGCTACGCGCTGGGCGAGTTGTTCTCTGGTCAGTGCCATGGTGTTGTCTCCCTTATTTCGCAGCTTTGACGGTACGTTGCTCGATACGTTTTTCAAAGCTAGCTTTGATCACGCGATCGACATAAATACCCGGTGTATGAATATGGTCTGGATCGAGTTCACCAGGTGCAACAATTTCTTCGGCTTCAACTATGGTAATTTTACCTGCAGTGGCCATCATCGGATTAAAGTTTGCTGCGGTTTTGCGAAACACTAAGTTACCCATAGTGTCCGCTTTCCACGCGCGAATTAAAGCAAAGTCAGCGGTCAACGATTCTTCTAATACGTAGTGACGCCCTTTGATTTCACGGGTTTCTTTACCGTCGGCAATCGGCGTGCCGTAACCTGTGGCGGTAAAGAATGCCGGAATACCTGCACCGCCGGCACGGATTTTTTCAGCCAGTGTGCCTTGCGGGGTTAAGATAACGTTGAGCTCGCCGGATAACATTTGCTGTTCAAAGGTGGCGTTTTCGCCTACGTAAGAGGCAATCATGGTTGAAATTTGGTGCTGTTTCAGTAACAGTCCTAAGCCAAAGTTATCAACCCCAGCATTATTTGAAATGGCGGTTAAGCCTTTAACATCCATAGTCACCATATGATTAATTAGGCCTTCAGGAATGCCACACAATCCAAAGCCGCCGACCATAATGGTCATATCATCTTTCAGTCCTGCTAGCGCTTCTTCATAGCTGTGGACGACTTTATTGAAACCTGCCATCTTGTTGTCCTTATCGTTATATTTATATCAATGGTTAGCGCTATACCGTGCTAACCATGTTGAGTATATGTGATTATGTTCTTATTGCATTTGCTACTTTGGACCCATTGCTGCGCCCCAATGCGCGGCTAATGGTATCGCCTGCAAGTGCAAGCTTGTTCAGATCTATGCCGGTATCTATGCCCATGCCATGGAGCATGTAGACCAGGTCTTCTGTCGCTAAGTTACCCGATGCGCCCTTTGCGTAAGGGCAGCCACCAAGACCCGCAACTGATGCGTCAAATACGCTAACACCGGTTTCAAGGCAGGCAAGAATGTTGGCCAGAGCTTGGCCATAAGTGTCATGAAAGTGCAGAGCTAATTTATCCACTGGCACGACATTCGCAACGGCTTCAACCATTTTTCGAGCATCATTTGGTGTGCCAACACCTATGGTGTCGCCAAGGGATATTTCGTAGCAACCCATCTGGTAAAGGATTTCAGATACTCTAGCGACTTCGCTGACGTTAATATTGCCTTCGTACGGGCAACCGAGTACACAAGATACATAACCACGTACGGCGATATTATGTTTTTTTGCTTCCTCGATTAACGGCATAAAGCGAGCAATTGACTCATCAATTGAGCAGTTAATATTTTTTTGACTAAAGCTTTCAGACGCTGCACCAAAAATAGCCACTTCATCTGCGCCAGCAGCCAGAGCCAGTTCAAAGCCTTTTAAATTGGGCGTCAAGGCACTGTAAACCACGCCAGGGTGACGATTAATTTGACCTCTAAGTTGATGAAACACGGCATCGGAATCGGCCATTTGTGGCACCCACTTAGGTGACACAAAGCTGCCTGCTTCTATTCGCTTAACACCTGCATCGGCCAGTTGTTCAATCAGTGTCAGTTTGTCTGCCGTTGTTACCGGCACTTCATTTTGCAAACCGTCACGGGCACCGACTTCAAAAATACTGACTTTAGTGGGTAACATTTACGCTTCCTCGACGCTGGTTTCAGTCACTAATGGCTCAACATTTAATAGTTGAGCGCCATCGCTGACAAGTTGACCGCTTTGGAAATAAAACTCACTGACTACACCATCAAACGGTGCTTCAATGGTGTATTCCATTTTCATCGCTTCCATCACCAGTAAACCTTGACCCGCTTTAACTTCATCACCTACTTCCACTAAATGCGTCACTACGGTGCCATTCATGGGGGCTTTGAGCTTATCTGCATGGTTAACCACTTCGCCGGCGACTTGAGCCAATATCGCTTTAAAATGGTAACTGCCAGACGGCAAGAATAAAGTGAAATCATCGCCTTGATGGCTGACTGGAATTTTACTTTTATGACCGTTAATTTCGGCTAATAGTAAATCGGCTTTGAGTTCACCGGCTAACGTTAGTACTTGGTCGTGTAAACACAGTTGATACTGTTCGCCAATGGCGGTGAGTAATAAATCATGTTGCTGAACATCGGCTGCGGTATCAGTTAATAGCGATACGTGATGCACGCTAGAGCTGTTTAATCTAAAGCCGCTGACTAAACCCCATGGTGAATAAGGATCGGCACTGTTGATTGCCAGTGCTTTAGCCGCTTGCTTACGTGACAGTACTTGAAAAAGCCCTGCTAGCGCTAAAGCTGTATCGGCTTCAACGGCCGCATCACCAATTAAGGTGTCGCCATAGCGTTCAATAAAGTCAGTACAGAAATCTGCAGCAGCAAACGCTGGGTGTTCGGCAATGTTAGCTAAAAATTCGATATTATGTTTAAGGCCACTAATTTGGTATGACTCTAGCGCATGCACTAAGCGTTGTAATGCACGAGGGCGCGACTCATCCCACACAATCAATTTAGCAATCATTGGGTCATAAAAGTTACTGATAATATCGTTTTCACGAATGCCAGAATCAATACGCACGTGACGATTTTGCTCTGGTTCACGTAAAAAGTTGAGCTTACCACTGGCCGGTAAAAATTCGTTTTGTGGATCTTCAGCGTATATCCGCACTTCAAATGAATGACCATGAATGCGCACTTCATCTTGGCTCAGTGGCAATTCACCACCACTGGCGACCAAAAGCTGCCATTTAACCAAATCTTGGCCAGTGACCATTTCAGTTACTGGGTGTTCAACTTGGAGGCGAGTATTCATTTCCATGAAATAAAAGCTGTTGTCGGTATCCAGTAGAAACTCAACGGTACCAGCGCCGACATAATCAATGGCTTTGGCGGCTGCAACTGCAGCGTTACCCATCTGCGCACGTAACTCATCAGATAAACCTGGAGCAGGCGCTTCTTCAACCACTTTTTGATGGCGACGCTGAATAGAGCAATCACGATCTGACAAGTAAATGGCATGGCCGTGGCTGTCAGCAAACACTTGCACTTCAACATGGCGCGGCTGACGTAAGTAGCGTTCCATCAAGAGTTTGTCATTGCCAAAAGACGAGATGGCTTCACGGCGCGCTGATTTAACGGCTTCTAGGATTTCACCGTCGTTTTCTACGATACGCATGCCTTTACCGCCGCCGCCATAAGCTGCTTTAATCAGTAACGGGAAGCCGATAGCTTTGGCCTGAGCAATTAATGTGGCATCAGTTTGATCGTCGCCGTGATAACCCGGTACGAGCGGCACATTGGCTTTAGACATGATGTTTTTGGCAGCACTTTTACTGCCCATGGCATCAATAGCGTCGCTACCTGGGCCAACAAAAGCGATGCCATTTTGTTCACATTTTCGTGCAAACTCAGCATTTTCAGACAGAAAACCATATCCAGGATGAATGGCTTGTGCACCTGACTTTTTGGCTATCTCAATAATTAAATCGGCTTTTAAATACGAGTCAGCAGGAGCACTTCCGCCCAAATAAAACGACTCGTCTGCCATGGCAACATGACGGGCGTCTTTGTCAGCATCAGAATATAAAGCAATGGTGCGTACGCCCATGGTTTGTGCCGTTTTAATAATACGACATGCAATTTCACCACGGTTTGCTATCAGTAATTTGGTAAACATTATTGGGCTCCTTGTGGATCAGATTTGACGGTTTGCCATGCGGGGGCTCTTTTTTCAAAAAAGGCATTAAGGCCTTCTTGTCCTTCATCTGATACACGAATTCGAGCAATTTGCTCGCTGGTATAATTGAGCGTGGCGTCATCAATAACGCCATCTTCTAAACGCGATACTAAGGTTTTTACCCAAGCCATGCCCTGAGGGCTATTGGCATTAAATGCCGTGATAAAGGGCGCTGCGGCAGCATCTAGGTCATCGTTAATCTGGTGGATAACTTGATGGCTTAAGGCTACATCGGCACTAAAGCGCTCTGCCGTTAGCATAAAGCGACGCGATTGACGATTACCCATGGCGCGCACCACATAAGGACTGATTACTGCGGGGATAAGACCGAGTTTAACTTCGCTTAAACAGAAGCTGGCACCCGTTGTCGCAATGGCAATGTCGCAGCAACAAATTAATCCTAATGCACCACCAAAGGCAGCACCTTGAACCAGAGCGATAGTGGGTTTTGGGAATTTGTCGAGTACATGCATTAATTTGGCAAGCTCGTGAGCGTCAGCAAGGTTTTGGCCAACGTCCATTTTTGCTTGTTTACGCATCCAATTAAGGTCGGCGCCGGCACTGAAGTTTTTGCCATTGGCACGTAAGATCAGCATGTTGCATTGGCTGTCATTAGCAAAGTTTTTGATGGCGTTGATCATTTCGCTGATCATCACCTCATCAAAGGCATTATGCACTTCAGCCCGGTTTAAGATCAGTTGGGCAACACCTTGTGATATGTCACATTCAATGTGTTTATATTGGCTCGTTAACATTGTTACTTACTCCTAGTTAGTTGAATTAGCCGCATCAATTACATGCGGAACACCCCAAAACGGGTGTCTTCAATAGGAGCATTTAACGCTGCCGATAAGGCTAAGCCGACTACGTCACGGGTTTGCGCCGGATCAATAATGCCATCATCCCAAAGACGGGCACTGGCATGATACGGGTGGCCTTCTTTTTCGTATTGTTCAACTATCGGTTTACGAAATGCTTGTTCATCTTCAGTAGACCATTCAATCCCTTTACGGGCTAAACCATCGCGGCGCACTGTTGCTAACACGCCAGCAGCTTGTTCGCCGCCCATCACTGAAATCCGCGCGTTAGGCCACATCCACATCATGGTTGGTTCAAATGCGCGACCACACATGCCGTAGTTACCTGCGCCATAACTGCCACCGATAATCACAGTAAATTTAGGTACATTGGCACAAGATACTGCGGTGACCATTTTGGCGCCGTGTTTGGCAATACCTTCGTGTTCGTACTTTTTACCGACCATAAAGCCGGTGATATTTTGTAAGAACAGTAATGGGATTTTGCGTTGGCAACACAGTTCGATAAAGTGAGCGCCTTTTTGCGCCGACTCAGAAAATAAAATACCGTTATTGGCTACAATCCCGACCGGATAACCATGAATGCGTGCAAAACCACACACTAAGGTTGCACCGTAATTGGCTTTAAATTCGTCAAAGTCAGAATCATCAACGATACGGGCAATCACTTCTTTAACGTCGAACGGCTTTTTAAGGTCAGTGCCGACAATGCCGTACAATTCGTGGATATCAAATTGTGGTGGTTTAACTGGACTTAATAGGCTTTTGATTTCTTTTTGATGATTCAAGCGCAATACAGCACGGCGAGCAAGTTCAAGTGCGTGGTCATCATTTTGCGCCAGATGATCGGCTACACCGGATATTTTAGTGTGCACTTCTGCGCCGCCGAGCTCTTCTGCACTGACTTCTTCACCTGTTGCCGCTTTCACCAGTGGCGGACCCGCTAAAAAGATGGTGCCTTGATCTTTAACAATAATAGATTCATCAGCCATCGCAGGCACATACGCGCCGCCCGCGGTACATAAGCCCATTACCACAGCAATTTGAGGGATGCCCTTGGCCGACATTTGTGCTTGGTTATAGAAAATTCGGCCGAAATGATCGCGATCTGGAAAGACTTCATCTTGGCGGGGTAAATTCGCGCCGCCAGAATCGACTAGGTAGATACACGGTAAATGGCAACGGCTAGCAATATCTTGAGCACGTAAGTGTTTCTTCACTGTGATCGGATAGTAGGTGCCGCCTTTTACGGTGGCATCGTTGGCGATGATCATGCATTCAACCCCACTCACGCGACCAATACCAGCAATCACACCTGCAGCAGGCACTTCTTCGTCATACACTTCATAAGCGGCAAATTGCGATAACTCTAAGAAGGGAGAACCTGGGTCAAGTAGCTTTTCGACACGCTGGCGAGGCAATAATTTACCGCGCGACAAATGACGCTCAAGGGCGACCGGGCCACCACCTTGTGCGATTTGTGCTAGTTTTTGTTGAAGATCATTGACTAATAACGCCATGCTGTCTGACTTGGCTTTAAATTCGTCACTGCGAGGATTGATGCGGCTGCTCAGTTGCGTCATTTCTATGTCCTTAATGAAGCAAAAATAGGGGCTTGATAAGGGCGACAAGATACGCTTGATATGTCGCCCTACTGGGGCAAGTGTTACTTACTTTGACTCGTTAAATAATTCGCGGCCAATTAACATGCGGCGAATTTCTGAGGTACCTGCACCAATTTCATAAAGTTTGGCATCACGCAATAAACGGCCAGTGGCATACTCGTTGACATAACCATTGCCGCCGAGAAGTTGAATCGCGTCTAGGGCCATTTTAGTGGCAAGTTCTGCACTGTATAAAATAGCGCCTGCGGCATCTTTACGCGTGGTTTCACCGCGGTCACATGACTTGGCGACGCTGTAAACATAAGCGCGGGCGGCATTCATACCCGTGTACATGTCGGCTAATTTGCCTTGCACTAGTTGGAATTCACCGATCGATTTGCCAAATTGTTCACGCTCATGAATATATGGCACCACTATGTCCATACAAGCCGACATAATGCCTAGTGGACCGCCAGCTAATACAACGCGCTCGTAGTCTAGGCCGCTCATAAGCACTTTTACGCCATTATTGAGGCCGCCTAAGATGTTTTCTTCAGGCACTTCACAGTCTTCAAACACCAACTCACAGGTGTTTGAACCGCGCATACCTAACTTGTCGAGTTTTTGGGCTTGGCTAAACCCTTTCGATCCACGTTCAACGATAAACGCGGTAATGCCATGTGCGCCTTTATTTAAATCGGTTTTTGCATAAATCACATAGGTGTGAGCATCTGGACCATTAGTGATCCACATTTTGTTGCCGTTCAAGATGTAGCGATCGCCTTCTTTACGAGCATGCAGTTTCATTGATACTACATCGGAACCGGCATTGGGTTCACTCATGGCTAAGGCACCAATGTGTTCGCCACTGACCAGTTTTGGTAAATATTTGGCTTTTTGAGCCTCATTACCATTACGGTTGATTTGGTTAACACACAAGTTTGAATGGGCACCATAACTGAGACCAATAGAGGCAGATGCTCGGGAAATTTCTTCCATTGCCACCACATGGGCAAGATAACCCATGTTGGCGCCGCCATATTGCTCATCAACGGTGACGCCAAGTAAGCCCATATCACCTAATACTGGCCATAATTGGTTAGGAAAGGCGTTGTCGATATCGACTTGGGCGGCCATTGGGGCAATCTCGTTAGCGGCAAAACCACGAACAGCGTCACGTAACATGTCTACATCTTCACCTAAACCGAAGTTTAAGCTGGTATATAAGTCGCTCATTTGTTTGTGTCCTGTTGAATTTTATTATGTGCTGCCAACGCTTTTTATGGGCGTTTTTGGCAGTTTTGTGTCAGTTTTTGCTTAATTGAGTAAGCCTTTTACAATTATTAGCTGTTATAAATTGATTACTTTATTTTTCTGGTCGCATTGTCAGTCAGTGCCGCTTTACATTGTTGCTCGGCAGAATTGAGCTCCATTAGCACCACTTTAATGTCATCCATTTGCTGTTGCAGAGCCGATTTTTTCTCATTGACTAAGTCAAGCATGGTGTTGAGTTGGGTTGAGCTGCTTTTATCGGCATCATAAAGTTCAAACAGACGGCGTGTTTCTGCTAATGAAAAGCCAAGGCGCTTGCCGCGTAAAATGAGTTTTAAACGCACGCGATCTTTGAGGCTGTATATGCGAGTTTGTCCGCGACGCTTAGGTTTGATCAAGCCTTGGTCTTCGTAAAAACGAATACTGCGGGTGGTGATATCAAATTCTTTTGATAAGTCACTGATTGAATATGTTGATTGAGTGCTAGTGGTTGTGCTCATCATGTCACCAAAAGTGTTTCTTTTGATGCAAGATATATGAAGTTTACGTAAAGGTAAAGTTTGAAAGGTGGTTATTGGCTGCGTGCATGTTAATTTTGCTTGCCACTAGAATGTTATTATACCTTAACCGTTTGTTATATTTTGTAATTTATTACCATGGTTTTTTTACTGTTATCGATTAAATACTTAGTTGAATGCTAAGGTTTTTTTGTTGGTTTTAGTGCTTCTTATCCCTTTGTCTAATAGGGGTATTTGATGAATTCTGTTCATAATCACTGCAATACAAGCTGATTAACGGAGAGCAATATGGCTGATTTAGGACTATCAATGCATGCACAATCGATAGCCGAGCCCGAAGTGTTTTGGCAACAAGCTGCACAGGCCATTAGTTGGGACCAAGTGCCAAAAACCGTCTTAGATGACAGTAACAAGCCTTTTTACCGATGGTTTGCCGATGGCAAAATGAATACCTGTTTTAATGCATTAGACCGCCATGTCATTGCTGGCAGAGGTGATCAAACGGCTATTCATTATATTAGCCCTGTAACGCATCACGAATATTCAGTGAGTTATCAATCAGTGTTGGCGCAGGTGAAACGGCTCGCTGGATTGATGATATCGTTAGGAGTTACCAAGGGCGATAGAGTCGTTATTTATATGCCGATGGTACCCGAAACGGCTTACGCCATGTTGGCGTGTGCAAGGATTGGCGCAATTCACTCAGTGGTGTTTGGTGGTTTTGCGGCCAATGAGCTTTCTACTCGAATCAATGATGCTAAACCGAAATTAATTCTCTCAGCTTCATGTGGTATTGAACCTTCTGGTGTAGTGCCATATAAACCTCTGCTAGACGACGCATTATCCCAAGCGACCCATCAAGTTGATCATTGTATTATTCTCAATCGCACCGAATACCAAGCTGAGCTAACTTCACCTCGAGACCTTGATTGGTACAATGCCCTAGTCGATGCGCCTGATGCTGAATGTGTATCATTGGATGCAACCGACCCTTTATATGTGCTTTATACATCAGGTACTACAGGTCAGCCTAAAGGTGTGGTGCGTGATAACGGCGGTCATGCAGTTGCTTTAGCATGGTCGATGAAACATATTTATGACATTGGTATTGGCGATGTGTTTTGGGCGGCATCAGATGTTGGCTGGGTAGTAGGGCACTCGTACATCGTTTACGGGCCATTATTAGTAGGTGCGACAACCATAATGTACGAAGGGAAACCGATAGGCACCCCTGATGCTGGCGCTTTTTGGCGGATAATTGAACAGAAGCAAGTTCGCAGCTTTTTTACTGCGCCAACGGCCATTCGTGCTATTAAACGGGAAGATCCTCAAGGCGACTTTATCAAGCAATTTGATTTAAGCTGCCTTAAGCAAATGTACTTGGCCGGTGAGCGCTGTGATCCAGATACCCTAAATTGGAGTCAGCAGCATTTAGGTAAGCCAGTGGTTGATCATTGGTGGCAAACAGAAACCGGTTGGCCAGTGGCAGCTAACTTAATGGGCACAGATCCAATTGAAATTAAAGCTGGTTCTCCTGCGCGCGCGGTACCTGGGTATCAAGTGGAAATCCTTGATGCGATGGGACAAAAAGTGGCGCCCAATGAAAGCGGTAACGTGGTGATAAAGCAACCGTTACCTCCTGGCACACTAACGACTTTGTGGCAAAACGATAAACGCTATATCGACAGTTACTTGTCTATGTATCCAGGGTATTACTTGACTGGTGATGCAGGATATATCGATGAAGATGGCTACTTATATATTATGAGCCGCATTGACGATATAATTAATGTCGCCGGACATCGTTTATCCACAGGCCGATTTGAAGAAGTCTTATGCCAGCACGATGCAGTTGCTGAGGCAGCGGTAATTGGTGTGCAAGATAAACTAAAAGGCCAAGTGCCGCTTGGATTAGTTGTACTTAAAAATGGCGTTACTATGTCTGATGAGGCTCTTTATAAAGAGTTACTGGCACTAGTGCGTCATGAAATTGGCCCAGTAGCTTCCTTTAGGCTTGTGAGTGCAGTACAAAAACTGCCAAAAACCCGTTCTGGGAAAATATTACGAGCCACCATGCGTAAAATTGCTGATAACAATGAATATACAGTTCCAGCAACCATTGAAGACCCGATGACGCTAGATATTATTCGCACAGCATTAACTAAGATGGGTTACGCGGATGCACTGGCTAAAGAATTAACTGTTTAGTGTGTAATCCCATGCCAATTAAAGTTAACCAATGACATTGTGTTGATGAAAGGTAACCTCAAAAAGCGAGCATAATTAGCTCGCTTTTTTATTTGCAGATAAATACTCGTGATAGTTTTGAAATCCAGTATTGCGATTATTATCTGCTATTACAGCAAACGCTAATTTAATATTAAGCTCACGCCAGCTTTGGGGCGATTTATCGATTAGGTGGTGAAAGCTGGACTATGTGTCATGCAGAGGGGCAAACGCAAGGTGTAGACGTTATGCATCTATTAAAATAAGGCATAATGGGTCACTAAATTATCGCTTTATGTATGACATAACATAAGGTTTAACAGGTTGAAACTGCAAAGTTTCAACCTGTTATTTTGTCAATATCCTGTCTTGAAACAGGTTTATACTTTTAAGGTGAGACAGAATAGGTCGATTGCCATCTTTATAAGCTTAAAAATGTTGATATTTAATAAATTTTTGTTGATAGGTTAGTACTAGATTGAGATGCATGTTTTTTATTAAGTTATTGTCTTTAATAATGAATAGCTACTTTAAATTTTATTAATATGTAGTATCCTGCTTTATTAGTACAGACGACAGCCATTTTGTGACTGTAATTTAGTTACAAGAATCGTTATAATTGCCACCCAAATGGATTCGCACTACGCGATTAATCTCTGTGACCTGTGGAAACATACACTATGAATAACCACACCCAACAATCTCACGTCGGCGTTATCGGCCTCGGTGTGATGGGCAAGAATCTCGCATTAAACATTGCTGACAATGGCTACCATGTCGCTGTTTTCGATTTAGATACTCCAAAAGTCAATGCTGCTGTGGCTCAAGAACAAAGCGAGCGCAAAGCAAATACCGCCCCACGCATGTCCCCATGTAACAATCTTACAGAAATGCTGGCCAAATTAGTTGAACCTCGAGTTATCGTGTTATCTGTGCCTGCAGGCGCACCAGTTGATGGTGTGTGTAAATCGTTAATTGAAGCAGGTATTGAAGCTAACGACATTGTTATTGATACAGGCAATAGCTTGTGGACCGATACCGTTGATCGTGAAGCTCACTATAACGGCCAGTTTATTTTCTTTAGCTCGGCGGTTTCTGGTGGTGAAGTGGGTGCACGTTTTGGACCATCGTTAATGCCAAGTGGTGACGAAAAAGCTTGGCATTATGTTGAACCTATTTGGAAAGCTATTGCGGCTAAAGTTGATCCAGCAACAGGTTTACCGATTGAGCGTTTTGAGCCTGGTAATCCGGTCACTGAAGGTGAGCCGTGTACGACCTATATTGGTCCTGCGGGTTCTGGTCATTACGTTAAAATGGTTCATAACGGTATTGAATATGCAGATATGCAGCTTATTTGCGAAGCATATCAATTACTCAGTGACGGTTTAGGCCTATCTGCCAATGAAATCAGCACCATATTCAATGGTTGGAATAAAGGTATTCTTAACAGTTACCTTATGGGCATTAGTGCTGAAGTCTTGCAACAAGCCGATCCGTTAACGGGCAAACCTTTAGTTGAAATGATTTTGGATAAAGCGGGCCAAAAAGGTACTGGTTTATGGACGGCAGTGAGCAGCTTACAAATTGGTTGCCCGGCGCCAACAATTGCTGAAGCCGTTTATGCGCGTGCTGTGAGCACCCAGAAAAACTTGCGCATGCAGTTAAGCTCTAAGCTTGCTGGCCCAGCACCAATCAGCTTTAGTGAAGCAGACAAAGCTGAATTTATTGCTAATCTTGAAGATGCTTTATATTGCGCTAAAGTGTGCTGTTATGCTCAAGGCTTTCAACTGATGGCGATGGCAGCAAAAGAGCAAAGCTGGAGTTTAGATTTTGCTGAAATCGCAAAAATTTGGCGTGCAGGTTGCATTATTCGTGCGACTTTCTTGCAATCAATTACTCAGGCTTATCAAGAAGATGCAAATCTTGCAAACTTATTGATGGCTGATATCTTTAGCCAAACATTGTCGCAAAAACACCTTAACTGGCGTAAAACAGTTGCTGCATCAGTTATGCAAGGTATTCCTGCTCCCTGTATTAGTTCGGCTATTGCCTATTACGACAGTTATCGCTGTGAAATGCTACCCGCTAACTTGTTACAAGGTCAGCGTGACTTTTTTGGTTCGCATACTTTCGAGCGTACGGATAAGCCAGCAGGTGAGAAATATCATTTAGATTGGAGCGCTAAAGAGCGTACTTTATCAAAAGTATAATGGCTCTTAAGCTTAAAAAGGCGCCTCATTTACAATGAGGCGCCTTTTTATTTTTTAATAAATAGATTTATCGCAGTGAGTGAAAGAACAGAGTTAACTAAGCGAAAAATACAGGCCAACACTGAACAGTACACTGAAAATCATCGTTAATTTTGCTGTTTGCCCAAGTATTGGGTTTAATGCTTCACCGCTGTTGTTGTGAAATTCGCGGCTGAGATTACGCGCAATAATTAACGAGGCTCCCGATAATAATACGGGTAAACCTTCGAGGGCTCCGAGTAAAAATCCGGCAATAATGATACCAAAGGGTAAGTAGACAAAGCTTTGATATAGCACTTTAGCTTGCGCTTCACCAATCCTCACTGCAAGCGTGTTTTTACCGGCTTTAGTATCAGTTGAAATATCTCTAGTATTATTGACCAGCATGATAGCCGCATTAAAAAAGCCAATGGCGCAACCGAGTAACCACGCGGTCATGGTGGTGGTTCCTGCTTGTAAATAGTAACTGCCAACAACGGCTACCAAACCGAAAAATACAAATGCAGCTATTTCACCTAATCCATGTGATGCCAGTGGGTAGGGGCCTCCGCTATAACATAACGCGCCTAAAATAGAGGCGACTGCGAGAATCGCAATAGGCCAGCCACCGTGTACTATCAGTAACGAACCGACTAATAATGATGTGATCAGGCAGCTAATCATGGCATTTCGTACTGATGAGGGGGCTAGGATACCACTTTGGGTGACTCTAATAGGACCGATACGTTCTTCTGTGTCTATACCATTTTTAAAGTCAAAGTAGTCGTTCGCGAGATTAACTGAAATTTGTAATAATACCGCACATAACATTGATGTGAAGGCAATAAGTAAGCTAAATTGTTCGAGCCCAATGGCCAGCATGTTGCCAATTAATAATGGACCAATTGCCGCTGGTAGCGTACGAGGTCGGATAGCCATAAACCATGATTGCATTGAGCTAGGTTGCATAATATTGTGAGACGCAGTGTTGATTAGTCATGTCTAATAGCATATCAAATATTCATTTAGACTGCAGATATGAATATTTGCGTTGCATCACTATTTTACGATTTGTCATTAGATAACTGAAATTCACTATTATCATCGAATAAGCTAGAAAACATCAGCTTAACTGAGGTAACCTTAACGTTAATCCATGTTATAGAGAAGGTGTTATGAGTCAGGTATTAAACGATTTACTGTCATTATTGTCACTTGAGAAGATTGAGCTAGGTTTGTTTCGTGGTCAGAGCCAAGATTTAGGCTTTGGGCATGTGTTTGGTGGCCAAGTGATGGGACAAGCGTTAAGTGCTGCAAAACAAACGGTGAGCGAAGACCGTCATGTACATTCATTACATTCATATTTCTTACGTGCCGGTGATGAAAAGTTACCGATAATTTATGATGTTGAAAATATGCGTGATGGTGGTAGTTTTAGTGCGCGCAGAGTAAAGGCTATTCAGAAAGGGCGACCGATTTTTTACATGACCTGTTCATTCCAAAGTGTTGAACAAGGCTTTGAGCATCAAGATGTGATGCCGGATGTCCCAGGACCTGAAGGTTTATTAAATCAGCAAGAACTTGCAATGACAATGCGTGATAAAGTACCTGCGCAAATGCTCGAAAAGTTTATGGCTGATTCTCCGATTGAAATGCGTTTAGTTAATCCTCTACATCCCATTACACCAAATGCGACAGAGCCTAAACGCTATGTATGGTTACGTGCCAATGGACAAATACCTTCGGATCATAGTATTCAAGAATATTTACTGGCTTACGCATCGGATTTCAACTTTCTAGCCACAGCTACTCAGCCACACGGGGTGTCTTTTTTAACACCAGGTATGCGGATGGCCACTATTGATCATGCTATGTGGTTTCATCGTCCATTTAATATGAGCGAATGGCTACTTTATTGTATTGATAGTCCTAATGCTGGCGGTGGACGTGGGTTTGTTAAAGGACAGTTTTTCGATCAGCAAGGACGTCTTGTGGCTTCTGCCACACAAGAAGGTTTACTCAGAATGACCAAGTAGGATGCTAAAGATGATTTTATTTAACAAAGGGATTCAATTCGCGCTAGTGGTTTTGATTGCCATGATGCTCAATGGTTGTGTGACAGTAGAGCCTGAAAAACCGGTAATCGTGAACGGTTATGCCGGATATGCCGAAAAGATTGCTTTGCCACAGGGGTGTAAGATCAACATTGCCTTGATTGATTTTAATACTCCAGGCGCGATTATTTCTCAAAAAAACTTTGATATTGCCAGAGCGCCTGTTCCATTTAAATTTACTTTGCCTGCCAACCTCATTAACAGTGGAGTCGATTATGGTGTGGTGGCAATGATCACCTATCAAGGCAATGCAATTTTTCAAACTTATGATAAGTTTCGTGTGATCAATAACGGTCAATTTACCACTCAAGTGTTAATGAAACGCGTTAAATAGCCACTTCGTAATCTCGCTCACAAACTGTTATCCCCGCCATTGATTGATTAACGTGGCGGGTAGTAATCTTTTGCTACTTTAATGTGTTGTTTAGGTTGTTTATGCCAGAGCTGATCTTGAATCATCGTTCGGATGCGCAAACGCGCTTAATTTGGGCTTTGTGTATCGCTTCTATTGTGGTTTATATTAATTTGTACACAGTGCAAGGCATGCTGCCGTCAATTGCTGAGAATTTTGGCGTGTCGGGTGCACAAGCGACTTTGGTGCTTTCTGTTACCAGCTTTACCCTAGCATTTTCATTGCTTTTTTATGCCGTGTTGTCTGACAGAATAGGGCGATTAGCCCCGATAGTGCTCAGTTTATGGCTATTAGCAGCATCGAATATTTTGTTAGTTTTTGCCCAAACGTTTGATGATTTACTTATGGTGCGCTTGTTACAGGGAATTTTGTTAGCGGCGGTGCCCGCAATTTCGATGGCATATTTTAAAGAGCAATTGGCGCCTTCTTTTATGCTCAAAGCCGCTGCTGTATACATAATGGCTAACAGTATGGGCGGCATTGCAGGGCGAATTTTTGGCGGTTTAATGGCACAAAACTTGTCATGGCAATCGTCTATGGGGTTGGTCTTTGTGGTAACGCTAATAGGGGTTGCTTTGGTGACATACTTATTACCACGCAAAGAGATAAAACCTACAGTGATTAAGCAGAAAGTGTCTTTACTGCGTAAGGTAAAACAAGACATCGATGGTTTTATGTTTCACTTATCTGATCCGCAAATGCGTTTGGCCTATATGGTTGGTGGCTTAGCCTTTATGATGATGGTCAATCAGTTTAGCTTTATTCAGTTACATATTATGGCTGAGCCTTATGGGTTGAGTCGTTTTAATGCAACCTTGATATTTTTATGTTACTCAAGTGGCACTTTTGCGTCTTATTTGTCAGCTAAGTGGATTATGCGATACGGTTCTATGCCATTATTTAGAGTGGCATTATGCTTAATGGTTGCCGGTACTTCATTGACCTTAGTCGATACGCTGGCTGCCATTGTGATTGGCTTTTTGATCAGTGCTTGTGGGTTTTTCCTAACTCATAGCTGCTGCAATTCGTTTGTTGCCATTCGTGCAACCAGTCATCGGGCTAAGGCTACGTCACTTTATTTATGCTGTTATTACCTTGGGGCCTCCTTAGGCGGACCTTACTTAATGTTGTTTTGGCATAAAGCAGAATGGAATGGGGTGGTAGTGGGTTCTATGACGCTTTTGGCATTGTTACTAGTCGCTATTTGGCGTTTAGGAATACATCAACAGCATGCTGCTGATGTATCTATCGCCGATTAACAGGTTAATTCTCAATAAACTGTTTACGGTCTAAGTCAAATTTGCGCATTTTGTCGTACAAGGTTTTACGGGGGAGCTCGAGCTGTTCCATGGTTAATTTTATGCTGCCTTTATTATGACTTAAGGCTTCTTCAATCAACATACGCTCAAAAAACTCTACTCGCTGCTGCAACGACATACTGGTATGTATGGTTGTATTGCTTTCTAGATTACCAGCAAAAGCGGCCTCAGCGCCCAGTAGAACATAGCGTTCAGCTAAGTTACGTAATTCACGCACATTACCCGGCCAATCATGTGCGGTAAGCACCATGGTTTGTGACGTATTTAAGGCAATAAGTGCTTTATGGTATCGAGCCGATGCAATTCTAGCAAAGTGTAAAAACAGCAGTGGAATATCTTCTCTTCTATCTCTTAGCGGCGGAATAACGATAGTGACCAAGTTAAGACGATACAATAAATCTTGTCTAAATTTGCCTTCTTCACACAGCTGCTGCAAGTTTAATTTTGTTGCAGCAATGACTCTGATATCTAAGTCTATTGGTGTGTTTGAGCCCAGTCTTTCAACTTTGCGGTCTTCCAACACGCGTAATAATTTCACCTGCAACGCCATTGGAGTACTTTCTATTTCATCTAAAAGTAGTGTACCGCCATTGGCATATTCGAATTTGCCGATACGGCGTTTGTCTATGCCGGTAAAAGCGCCTGATTCAGCACCAAAGAGTTCGCTTTCTATGAGATTTTCCGGAATAGCACCACAATTAATTGCGACAAAGTTGGCTTTGTTACGGTAGCTATGGTCATGTAAATATCGGGCGACTAACTCTTTACCCGCACCGGTTTCACCTTCAATCATAATATCGGCAGGTGTATCTAATACTTGGTCTATAAGGTGGCGCATTTTCATTACGCTAGGACTGTTTCCTAAAATACGCGGGCCAGGAGCAATGTGAGATTCAAGTTCGCGCTTAAGCTTGCGGTTTTCTAACGTTAACGATCGCTTATCTAGAGCACGTTTGGTGACATCGAGTATGTGTTCGTTATTAAAAGGTTTTTCGATAAAGTCGTAAGCCCCTTTTTTCAATGCGTCGACAGCCATTGCTATGTCACCAAAGCCAGTTAACAGTACAACAGGAAGATCACTGTCTTGTTGTTTCAGTTGTTGTAATAAACTCAATCCATCAAGTAATGGCATATTGACATCAGAGATCACAATACCTGGCCAGTTAGCGGTAATGTGACTGGAAATAGACTGTGGGTCTGTGGTGGCTAAGGCACGAATATTTTCGAGTTTGAATAATTGTTGCAACACGATACCAATATGAGGTTCATCATCAACAATAATGACTTGATAATCGTTGATGTCTTGTATTTGAGTCACGTTTAGACTTCCTCACGTAAATAAAGAGGCAAAATAATATGGAAAATAGCGCCACCTTGAAGGGCGTTTTCGACTGTAATAGAACCTTGCATAGATTCGATAATCCGTTGCGAGATGGACAAGCCTAATCCTAATCCCTGACGTTCGCTGGTGGTATAGTAAGGTTCAAAAATTTTGCTCATTTGGCTTTCTCTCACACCCGGACCACTGTCTTGGATACTGATGTTTACCTTATTATCGCAATAGACTTCGATACGTAATTTTCGTTCGGTAGATTGTTGCATTGCGACAATGGCATTACTGATAAGATTAACCAATACTTGCTGTAATCGCACGCTGTCACCCCAGATTTGACACTTACCCTGTAGGAGTTGCAGCGACAGTTTTATACCTTGCTTGTCTATTTCAGGTTGAACAATTGTTAACGCCTGTTCTATCGATTTTGTTATATCAGTGGCATTGTCTTTACCCTGAGACTTACGGGTAAAGCTCTTAAATTGGCCAATAATATCAGCCAATCTATCGGTTAGTTCGATCATGATTTTGATGTTATTACCGGCATCGTCAAGCATATTTCGCCCGATGAAAGTTTGGGTATTTTGTGCGTAACTTCTTAGTGCCGCCAGAGGTTGATTTAGTTCGTGATTAATACTGGCTGACAGGCTGCCTATGACGGTCAGCTTTGCAGCTTGAATAAGTTCGTCTTGAGTGTCTTTTAATTGGGTGTTGGCTTGCTCAAGCTCTAAGGTGCGCTCTTTTACCCTTTGTTCAAGTTGATTTTGTGCTTGACGCATTCGGCGTAAATTTTTACGACGTTCAATGTTATAAAGAATAAATAATGCCAGTAATAAATATAGCGTGGCAGCCAATAGCAATATCTGTGGCAAAGACTCATATAAGGGCTTCATTGGTGCAAGTACATGAA
The DNA here is from genome assembly GCF_014163775.1 of Shewanella sp. SR43-8. NCBI lineage: Bacteria > Pseudomonadati > Pseudomonadota > Gammaproteobacteria > Alteromonadales > Shewanellaceae > Shewanella > Shewanella sp. SR43-8. Next base: position 133,188 of record NZ_JACJDX010000010.1, read on the forward strand.
CGTTCCAATTTGCATTAGGCATAAATTGATGACGTTCAAGGTATTTTTTTTGCCCTTCAAAGGATGATATTTGGTAAACCTGAGCAGCATGGGAGTTACCAATCTTAAAGCTAGGATTGACACTAAGCTCACCAATGGGTCTATTGGCGTAACGTTTTGAAGAGTTGAGTGCAAAACGTTTGGCCTGTGTCAGTGGTGATAATGAATTAAATCGCCAGCTATTGATACTTGATAGAAACACGATATTGTCTGGATCGCTGATCATAAATTCATATTGGCTTGCGATGGCAATGCCACTACTTTGTTGTTCAATTAAGCCAATATCAACTTTCACAACGACTACCCCCAAGACTAGACCATTGTGATAAACCGGGTTAGCAAAATAGAAGCCGCGCTTATTTGATGAAGTTCCGACGGCATAATATCGTCCTGATTTACCTGATATCGCTTCGATAAAGTAGGGTCTAAATGAATAGTCATGATTAATAAAAGAATTCGGCTGATCCCAATTGCTGGCGGCAATAGCGACTCCGAGCGCATCGGTCAGGTAAATATCAGATGATTCGGTGACTTGCTGTAATTCAGATAAGTAAGCGTTCAGCTTTTCAATAGTTTGAGAGTTTTGTTGATCGAGTAACCCCTGTTCTAATATAGGGTTTTGTGCCAGTACGGCTGGAATATTCTCGTAGTGTGACAGTGCGTTATCGATAAAAATAACCAGTTCATTGATTTGCTTCTCAGATTGCTCTGCAATATTTTTCGTGCCTTGTTCAAGTACATACCAATAAGTCATTTTAAGAGTGAGTAATAATCCTATGATGAGCATGATGCTTACTAAAATATTACGTTTCTTGATGGTAAAAAATGAAAGCATGAATATTACCAATTAGTTGTGGTTATTTTGAGTCATGAATAAAAAAACGAGCCTTAATCAAGGCTCGTTTATAATACGCGAATTATCAAGCTAGTAGCCGTTTAATTTGTCTATATATTCCGGTAAAAATAGTGAAATTTGTGGAATATAGGTAATTAACATCAAGAAACCGAGTAATAATACCAACCAAGGTAAGCATGACTGAATGACCCATCCCATACTTTTACCCGTTATTCCCGCAGTGACAAAGAGGTTGAGTCCGACGGGGGGGGTGAGCATTCCTATCTCCATGTTAACCACCATAATGATCCCTAAGTGGATAGGGTCTATACCCAGTTGCGTTGCTATAGGGAACAGAATGGGCGCCATAATGAGCAAAATGGCAGAGGGCTCCATAAAGTTACCTGCGGCTAACAGCAGTAAGTTAACAATGATCAAAAATCCCCAGGCAGGCAAACCTAATCCGACAATGGCTTCTGCAATAATGTGCGGAATGCGTTCGGTGGTTAACACGTGCGCAAATAGCATGGCATTAGCAATAATAAATAGCAGCATAATACTGACTTTTGCGCCGTCACGAACCACATGACGAATTTCTTTGTCGGTAGGTGTTTTTATCACAGCAAGTAACATGTAGCCGATATTGCGAAATGAGGCTCCGATTAAAGACTCTTGTTGATTACGCCAAGCCACATTTTTAAGTGGTCCAATATCTCGATAACCAAATACCGCAATAAAGTAAGCGTATACACAGGCTACTGCTGCAGCTTCTGTTGGGCTGGCGATACCACCATAAATTGATCCGAGTACAATAATAATAAGTGCTAAACCGCCAAGAGCTTTAGCACTTGATATCGTTAGCGCTTTTACGCCAGGAAAAGGGCGTGAAGGTAGCTTTTTTATTCTTGCCACAATGTAGATGGCCAGCATTAAAATACAGCCCATCATTAATCCTGGTATCAGACCTGCCATAAACATTCTAGCAGCAGATACTTCAGTTGCAGCGGCATAAACCAGCATCACAATTGAAGGTGGGATTAAAATACCTAAAGTTCCTGAGGTGGTAATCACTCCAGCAGCAAATTTTTCAGGATATCCAGCTCGTACCATGCCAACAATTACAATTGAACCAATTGCAGCAACAGTGGCAGGTGACGATCCTGATACGGCGGCGAACAACATACAAGCCATAACGGAGGCCATAGCAAGACCACCGCGGATATGACCGACACTGTCCATAGCGAAGTCGATAATACGCCTAGCGACGCCACCAGTAGACAAAAATGCTGACGATAAAATAAAGAATGGAATAGCTAATAAAGTGTAATGTTCTGATGTTGATTCATATAGTTTAAGCACAATTGAGGCGAGTGAGTCATTTGAAAACAACAAAATCGTCAACATGCTTGAAAAGCCTAAAGCAATAGCAATTGGCATACCAATCATCATACATATAAACAAAGCGATAAAGAGTGTGGCTATAGTCATTATTTCGCGTCCTTATCATTTTCTCGTTGTTGTTCGGATGATGTGGATAGCGCTGCTTCATCAATTAAATGCATACTGTCTTTAGCTTCATCGGCCAATTGAAAGCCAACTGCTTGGTTTTTTAGAATAGCGATAAACAATTCTACAAAGCGCCAGGTGAGCATTGAAAATCCGATAATGAGAATACTTTGAGATAACCAAATCGGCACTGCACCATCGTCTACATCGATGCGCAATGTTTCCCAAGCAAAATCGGGATCTAGCTGTTGAATTAACCATGCTGGAAAGTCGATATCTTCCATCGGGATACCAATTTGGTACATTTGACTAAGGTAGTCCCAAGCCCCCTTTAAAAACATCGCACAGTAAATAATGCAACATAGACATGCAAAGATCGCTACCGCTTTCTGAGGTTTGCCTGACAATTTAGACACAAAGGCATCAACGCCAATATGTGCACCCACTTTGACGCCATAAGACATGCCAAATAGTACAAACCAGCCACATAAGGTTAGGGTGAGTTCTTGGATCCATAAGAAACCGGTATCGAAAAAGAAACGAGCAATAACTTCGCCAAAAACGAGCAATGTCATTAATGTAATCAAAAGATTAAGAAAGCCTTCTTCAAAATAACCAAATAGTCTTGAAATCACGGTCATACTCCTTAAATAAAAAAGGGTGGTACTAACGCTGAATGCATTCAGTACCACATCAAGTATTTAGACTATTTAGTGTTAGCCGCGACAGCAGCATCAATCATGTCTTTGCCAATTTGATCTTCAAACTTAGCCCAAACTGGTTTCATAACATTAATCCACTGTTGGCGTGCAGCAGGGGTTAACGTGACGAGTTCAGAACGCTTAGAGTCAATAATCGCTTGTCTATCTTCATTATCTTTTTCTGAGGCAATTTTGTTGCCAAGGGCAATCGCTTCATCCAGAGATGACTTAAAGATGGCACGTTTTTCTGCTGGTAAGCCTTTCCAGAAGGTATTTGATGTCACCACCATATAATCTAAAACACCGTGATTACTCTCAGTGATTTGACTTTGCACCTCATAGAATTTCATTGAGTAGGTATTTGACCAAGTATTTTCTTGACCATCAATTGCGCGGGTTTGTAATAAAGTAAACACTTCAGAGAATGGTTTTTTTACTGGAATGGCACCAACAGCATCAAACTGAGCTGCAATCACGTCAGAGGCCATGATACGAAACTTTTTGCCTTTAGCATCTTCTGGTAATGCTAATGGATCGTTTGCTGAAAACTGCTTCATACCGTTGTGAAGATATCCCAGACCAACAACGCCTTTACGGTTCATTGAGTTGAGTAATTTCTGGCCTGATTCTGATTGCTGAAAACGATCAACCGCTGCCATATCTTCAAATAAGAAAGGTAAATCGAAAATCTGTAGTTTTTTGGTAAAACGCTCAAATTTAGACAATGATGGTGCAACAAATTGCACATCGTTTAACAGTAATGCCGCCAGCTCATTGTTATCCCCAAATAACTGTGAGTTTGGGAATACGTTAACAATGTATTCACCTGGTAGGCGCTGTTCAACTAACTCTTTAAATTTCAGCGCCATCTGTCCTTTTGGCGTGTTCTCTGCAACCACATGCGAAAATTTAATTTCTATCGGTTCAGCAAAGACATTAAAGCTCGCAGCAAGGATTGAGGCAATCGTTGCTAGCTTAGCCATTGATTTTAGAGGTCGAGTAAAGGCACTTGTTGATTTTTTCATATAATTAACTTCCTTTTTTTTAGTGTTTTATTTTTCCTCAGCTGGTGACTTGCTCCAGAACAAGTACGCCATAAACGCTTATGAGGATAGTTAAAACATAGCAAGCATTGGGCCAGAATGTTAATTATTTGTAACTGCATGATATTTATTAATTTAAATTTACATAGGAAAAATAGAAATCATTTTGTGTGTGGATAGTCACACACATTCAATAAAGCAATGGGTGGAATGTCACACATTTTCTTATGATGTTATCGAGATCTAATAAGTGGGGGAGTAGCTGAAGAATAAATTACTGAAGATTGAGTAAGGTTGATTATGTATTCTTGGTAAACCAGATAATCAATGATATCCATATCTCGATAGAATAGACAAGAAATCGCAAATACAAAAAAACCACCATAAGGTGGTTTTTTGTTTTTAATGCAAAAATGATATTAAGCATTAGTACCAATTATTAATTGGTGGAGCTACACGGGATCGAACCGTGGACCTCTTCACTGCCAGCGAAGCGCTCTCCCAGCTGAGCTATAGCCCCAAATTTTAGTTAATAGACACCAAAATTTGAAAAATATGGTATCCCATAGGGGATTCGAACCCCTGTTACCGCCGTGAAAGGGCGGTGTCCTAGGCCTCTAGACGAATGGGACACAGTTGATACGTTATACTCTGTATCGAGTGAATACTCATTGGT
>NZ_JACJDX010000010.1:138087-250182 GCF_014163775.1 Shewanella sp. SR43-8
TTAAATATGGTATCCCATAGGGGATTCGAACCCCTGTTACCGCCGTGAAAGGGCGGTGTCCTAGGCCTCTAGACGAATGGGACACAGTTGATACGTTATACTCTGTATCGAGTGAATACTCATTGATGTCTGTAGGCTAAACACCAGTGCTAGTTACCTATAATGAAGCACAAAACCCTAAGGATTCGAACCCCTGTTACCGCCGACTCTTTACAAACCAAAGTGGGCGATGTCCTAAGCTCTATTTCTAGACGAATGGGACACAGTTGATACGTTATACTCTGTATCGAGTGAATACTCATTGGTGCCTGTAGGCTAAACATCAATGCTAATATCTATTTAAAGATAGTTAAGTAAGTGGTGGAGCTACACGGGATCGAACCGTGGACCTCTTCACTGCCAGCGAAGCGCTCTCCCAGCTGAGCTATAACCCCTCTTACTTAATGCTTTTGGATATGCTACTAGAAAAAACTAACATCATGTCTCAACTGCGAGGCGCATTCTATGCAGCATACCCAAAAGTGTCAACTCGTTTTTTAGGAATTTATTCTATCTGCTACAAATTCAATCGCTTTGGATATTCTTTGTGCAGATCTTTCTTTTCCGATTAAGAACAAGGTTAAATCTAACGCAGGAGACTGCCCTGCGCCTGTCACGGCAACACGTAAAGGCATACCCACTTTACCCATACCGACATCAAGTTCAGTTGCTGTCGCTTCAATAACGTGGTGAATATTCTCTACACTCCAATCATTTAGCTCAGATAATTTTTGATTAAACAATGTTAGAGGCTCTAGTGCAACGCCACGTAAATGCTTTTTAGCTTGGGCTTCATCAAAATCTGCAAAGTCTTCATAGAAGTATCGGCTTGAAGCGGCTAACTCTTTTAGCGTTTTCGCACGTTCAGATAGTGCCGTAACAATTTCAGTTAGCGCTGGGCCATTACTAGTATCAATTTTCTGATCATCCATATGCCACTGTAAATGCGATGCGACATAAACAGGATCGAGAGACTTGATATAATGTTGGTTTAGCCAAACGAGCTTATCAGTATTAAAAGCTGAAGCCGCTTTATTAATATCATCTAATTTAAACAGCGTTTTCAACTCGTCCATTGAAAATATTTCTTGATCACCATGAGACCAACCTAAGCGAACAAGATAGTTTAATAGTGCTTCAGGTAAATACCCGTCATCACGGTACTGCATAACGCCTACAGCACCATGACGCTTAGATAGCTTGGCGCCATCGTCACCTAGAATCATCGACACATGAGCATATTCAGGAATAGGTGCGCCTAATGCTTTAAGTATGTTGATTTGGCGTGGAGTATTATTGATATGATCTTCACCGCGTACAACGCAGGTGATGCCCATATCCCAGTCATCGACTACAACACAGAAATTATAAGTAGGTACGCCATCGGTACGCTTAATAATTAAGTCATCAAGCATATCGTTAGAAATTTCGATACGTCCACGGACGTGATCATCAAATATCACACTGCCTTCGATAGGGTTTTTAAAGCGAACAACAAAGGGCTCATCAGTATCACGAGGTGCAAGGTTACGACAGCAACCGTCATATTTTTGTTGTAGACCTTGTGCAGCTTGCTCTTCACGCATGCTTTCAATACGTTCACGAGAACAATAACATTTATAGGCAGTGCCTTTATCAAGCATTTGCGCAATAATTTCATTGTAACGATCAAAACGCTTAGTCTGGTAGTAAGGACCTTCATCCCAAGTCAAACCTAACCAGTTCATACCATCAAGGATAGCGTCACAGGCTTCTTGAGTTGAACGTTCAATATCAGTGTCTTCAATACGAAGTACAAATTCACCATTGTTAGCACGAGCGTGCAACCATGAATAAAGTGCTGTTCGAGCACCACCTACATGAAGAAAACCAGTTGGACTTGGAGCAAAACGCGTCTTGGTAGTCATAATCGGACACTAACCTATTTATAAACGTCTAAAGAAGACAAACAAAAAAATGTGACGCTATTCTAACAGTCAAACCCAGCAGTTGAAATGGCGGACATCTAAACCTAGGGTTGTTTTTGAATTTTCTTTATTATTGAGTACAATCCCTTGTTCAACAAAGCATCAAAGCGAACAATTTTAGCCCGACTGGCAATATTTTAAATAAAAAGCGTTGACAGGTTTTGCTTGCCCCCTATAATACGGCCCCACACAGCGAGGTCGATTAGCTCAGCTGGGAGAGCACCTCCCTTACAAGGAGGGGGTCACTGGTTCGAGCCCAGTATCGACCACCATATTTTTATTTATGGAACATTACTGTTAATTATATCCCAGGTCGCTTAGCTCAGCTGGGAGAGCACCTCCCTTACAAGGAGGGGGTCACTGGTTCGAGCCCAGTAGCGACCACCATATAATTTTCAGAAGCTTTTGTGTAGAGTCCCAGGTCGCTTAGCTCAGCTGGGAGAGCACCTCCCTTACAAGGAGGGGGTCACTGGTTCGAGCCCAGTAGCGACCACCATATCTTTTATAGATTGATGGACTCAAAAGTAAAATATCCCAGGTCGCTTAGCTCAGCTGGGAGAGCACCTCCCTTACAAGGAGGGGGTCACTGGTTCGAGCCCAGTAGCGACCACCATATTTTACTAACAGTTATAAAAAGATTGATATCCCAGGTCGCTTAGCTCAGCTGGGAGAGCACCTCCCTTACAAGGAGGGGGTCACTGGTTCGAGCCCAGTAGCGACCACCATATCAATTTAGTTTTGCGCTATATCCCAGGTCGCTTAGCTCAGCTGGGAGAGCACCTCCCTTACAAGGAGGGGGTCACTGGTTCGAGCCCAGTAGCGACCACCATCTAGCCTCATCCTCAATATCCAACATAATCAAACACCATCTAGCTTCATCCTCAATATCAAACATCATCAAACACCATCAAAAATAATCCCAACCTAATTAAACAAAACATCATGATTTTTTGATTTCCATTATCATATCTGTTCATTTTTGCTGTTGGTCTAATCGCGAATATAGCTGTTTGTGTTGAATCCTATTGTTTATACCACAATAAAAAAACCACTCATTGTGTGAGTGGCTTTTGCAGTAGAGGTGAGTTACAAACTATCTCGGGTAAGTTTTAATCTAAACCCAAAAAACCACCGGTTTGGTGAGCCCAAAGCTGTGCATATATGCCTTTAGCGTCAATGAGTTCTTGGTGAGTTCCTTGCTCAACAATACAGCCTTTATCTAATACAATTAGCCTATCCATAGCTGCAATCGTCGACAGTCGATGCGCTATCGCTATCACTGTTTTGCCTTCCATTAATTCATACAATGATTCTTGAATCGCGGCTTCAACTTCAGAGTCGAGCGCTGATGTTGCTTCATCAAGTAATAAAATGGGTGCATTCTTTAATAATACTCTTGCAATGGCAATGCGTTGGCGTTGGCCACCAGATAGCTTGACTCCGCGCTCACCAACTTGGGCATCGAGTCCTTTGTTACCAAATGGATCAGTTAAATTATCAATAAACTCTGCTGCTTGTGCTTGAGTGATAGCAGCTACTAGTTGCTCGTCACTGGCATGTGGATCGCCGTACAAAATGTTTTCACGAATTGAGCGATGCAGCAAAGATGTGTCCTGAGTAACCATACCAATGTTTGCCCGTAATGAGTCTTGGGTAATATCTGTTATAGGTTGGTCATCAATGAGTATTTGGCCTTTTTCAACATCATGAAAACGCATTAGTAAGTTTACTAACGTCGACTTTCCTGCACCAGAGCGTCCTACTAAACCGACTTTTTCGCCCGCTTTAATATTCAGGTTTAGCTGTTCAATGACTCCTGCTTTTTCGCCATAATGAAAACTCACTTGGTTAAAATCGATTTTACCCTGATCTACAGTAATGTCTTTGGCGTAGGGTTTATCTTGAATCGCAATCGGTTTCGATAAAGTATTCATTCCATCGGTAACGGTACCAATGTTTTCAAATAGCGAACTGATTTCCCACATAATCCACTGTGACATACCATTTAAACGGAGGGCTAAACTTACAGCAATGGCAATTGCGCCAACCGTAATCGCATTGTCAGCCCATAACCAAATAGATACCGCAGCGATAGTAAACGCCAACACATAATTAATGATTTGTACTAAGACATTAATGATCGTTACCAGGCGCATTTGGCCATAAACAGTTTTTAAGAAATGTGTCATGCTGTCTTGCGCATAGTCAGCTTCTTGGGTGGTATGTGAGAACAGCTTTACGGTAGAAATATTGGTATAACTGTCAACAATACGCCCGGTCATGGTTGAACGAGCATCGGCTTGCTCAGTGGATATCGCCTTTAACTTTGGCACTAATTTCCACTGAATTAAGACGTAAGCAGCCAACCATACCAGCATGGGCAGCATCAGGCGCACATCAGCAGCGGCAATCATCACCAGCATCGAGGTGAAATAAACCAAGATATACATGAGAACGTCGAGTAATTTCATCACCGTTTCACGGACCGCAAGCGATGTTTGCATAACCTTAGTGGCTATTCGTCCGGCAAAGTCATCTTGATAAAATGAGATGCTTTGTTTAAGCAAATAGCGATGTGCTTGCCAGCGAATCGCCATAGGGTAGTTGCCCAATAGTGTTTGATGCACGATAGACGCATGCAGCCAGACAATCAGCGGAATAACCACTAACACAAGCACCGACATGATGATTAATGTTGTACCTTCATCTTGCCATAAAGTTTGCGGGTTTTTGGTCACTAACCAATCGACTAATTTGCCCATAAACCCAAAGAGCGAGACTTCCAACATCGCCAATATGGCCGTTAGCACCGACATCACAATTAAAGGTAACCCAAATCCGCGGGTATAATGGCGGCAAAATGCATACAGGGTATTGGGGGGCTGGGTCGGCTCTTCTTGTGGCAGTGCTTGGGTCAATGATTCAAAAAATTTAAACATCTAATGCTCTAACGTAATGGTGAAAATTCTGCTGACTAGGATAACGTAAATCTACCAAATGTAATCGGTTAAATTGTTACATTATACGAAACGATTGAGTTCCGTTTTCCGCTAGTCGTGGTTGTTGTGTTTAGGTAAGATAATTACTCAAATACGCAGTGCACTGAAAAAGGTTCAGTTTTTCTATTGCACTTGACTAAAGTTAACGAGGTTAACGTAATTAATGGTACAGATTAACAGCGATTGCAATATTACAGCTCAGATCTGCCAACAGGCGAGATTGAGTCGTGATGCACGCTTTGATGGTCAATTTTTTACTGGGGTACTTACCACCGGGATCTATTGCCGCTCAATCTGTCCCGCCCCAGCGGCCTATGAAAAAAATGTTCGTTACTTTGATTCTGCTATAAAAGCGGCGAATGCAGGGCTCCGGCCTTGTCTGAGATGTCGACCAGATAGTGCTCCAAGCTCCTTTGCGTGGTTAGGCACTCAAACAACATTAATGCGAGCCATCAAGTTAATTGAACAAGGCTTTTTAAGTGGCGACAACGCTGGAACTGTCGAGTCGTTGGCACAAAAGCTCGGCATTAGCAGTCGCTATCTACATAAACTCTTTAATCAAGGAATGGGGACATCGCCTAAACGCTTTGCGTTATATCAGCAGTTGATGTTTGCTAAACAGTTATTACACCAAACACAATTATCAATGACTGAAGTTGCTATGGCTGCAGGCTTTAATAGCATCAGGCGGTTTAATGAATTTTTTAAACAACAGTTATTGTTAACCCCGAGTGATTTGCGCCAAAAAAGCCGAGGTTCAACGGACGACACTCATCCTTATAACGATAACCAAGTGAGAACTTACATTAAACCAATTACATTAGCATTATCTTACCGACCGCCTCTGAGTTGGAGTAAAATGTTAGCTTTTTATGCATTTCGTCAAGTCGACAATATGGAAGTTATTGACGATGAATTAGGTCGTTATGGTCGAACATTTTCATTTGATGGGGTTGACGGTTTTTTTTATGTTTCGCCTAATATCGATAAACCCCAGCTGGATGTGAGTATTTACTTACTAGATGCTAACGATATTAAATCATTACATCATATTGTATTGCAGTTACGGCGTATGTTCGATTTAGATGCTGACATGGTCGTTATTCGCCAAGCATTGTTACCCATTATTACATTAGGAGCTCAAATTGACTCTGGCTTGCGTATTCCAGCCACGGGCAGTGTGTTTGAAGCTGCTTGTAGAGCTGTGTTAGGGCAACAAGTGAGTGTATTGCAAGCGACTAAGTTATTAAATTTACTGGTTAAGCATTATGGTACAACACTTCTCATTGATGGTAAGACTTGGCGATTATTTCCGACGCCAGAAACTATTGCTGCAGCATCATTGGATGAACTAAATATGCCTGGTGCTCGAAAATTAGCATTGAATGCTTTGGGGAAATTTGTACATCAACATGCAGACTCAACACCTGACGACTGGCTTGAAGTAAAAGGTATTGGTCCGTGGACTGTCGCGTACGCTAAGATGCGCGGCTTAAGTGATCCAGATATGTTTTTGAGTTCTGATTTAGTTATCAAAAAGCGCTTGTATGCGTTACATGAACAGGCGGGTCAATCCATTGAAACACCAAAATCATATTTAAGTATTGCTGCTGATATGACAAAACAAGCATCACCTTGGGGCAGTTACTTAACCTTTCAGCTTTGGGATCACGATCCTGTCGCTGCCAAAAACGGATAATTTTATGACCCATTTTACGTCGCCTAAGTGCCATGCCTTAGTTACAAGTCCTGTTGGCTTACTGTCGCTTAAAGCATCTGAGCATGGATTAACCCATTTACAGGTTGAGGATCTGGCTCAAAGGAGTTTAACGGTAAACGTTCATGCTCAAGTTGCTTTACCGCAAAGCGATATCGAGCCTGATCGCGCTATATTACTAGAGGCGCAGCGCCACATTGATGAAACTGTGATTCAGTTAGCTGAATATTTCGCTAAGACAAGGCAACAATTTGATGTGACCTTAGCGCCGAAAGGGACTGTGTTTCAACAAGAGGTTTGGCAAGCATTGAGTCAGTTGCCATTTGGAATGCGTTGCAGTTACAGTGATATCGCTAATACCATAGGTAGGCCTAAAGCGGTCAGAGCGGTAGGTGCAGCAAATGGCGCCAATCCGATAGCGATAATTGTCCCTTGCCATCGCGTGATAGGCAAGGGCGGCAAGCTAACTGGTTATGCTTATGGGCTTGAGATGAAACAGTGGTTACTCGACTTAGAAGGGATTGAACAAATTCGTTAATTTATCTGACTGCTGGGGTAAAGTACGTTAAAATGCGCGATTGATATTCATTTTTTGAGCGCATTTGATACATGACCCAAGCTTCTCTCGCGACGACTTTTGCTGAATTTGGCCTGCATACTCCATTGTTGGCAAGATTGGCTGAGCTTAATCACCTTCAGCCGACCCCTATTCAAGCTGAAACTATTCCAAGCACGCTAACTGGTAAAGATTTACTAGCAGGTGCCAATACCGGCTCGGGTAAAACAGCTGCTTTTGCGCTACCAATATTGCATCAATTAGTCAGTCGTCAAGCTGTATCATCTAAAGGAAATTTTGTTAGTGCGTTAGTTTTAGTGCCTACAAGAGAGTTAGCCAAGCAAGTTGCCGACAGCTTTAAATCCTATGCGGTTCACTTAAATGGTGACATTAAAGTGGTTGCGGCCTTCGGTGGTGTGTCTGTTAACACTCAGATGTTAGCATTGCGCGGTGGTGCTGATGTTGTGGTCGCAACACCAGGTCGTCTGCTCGATTTAGTTTCGTCTAACGCATTAAAGCTATCTCAAGTGTCAACCTTAGTGCTTGACGAAGCTGACCGTATGTTAAGCCTAGGTTTTACTGAAGAGCTTACTCAGGTGCTTGACTTACTTCCTAAGAAAAAACAGACGCTATTGTTTTCTGCCACTTTCCCTGATGAAGTTCGCCAACTAACGCAAGCGCTGCTAGTCAATCCGCTTGAGATACAATTACAAAGTGCTGAAGCAAGCACCTTAGTTCAGCGTGTCATGACGGTTAATCGTGAAAAAAAGACTGCCTTACTGGCTCATCTGCTTCAACAACATCAATGGCGTCAAGTGCTCATTTTTGTCGGCGCTAAAAATAGTTGTAATCATTTAGCTCAAAAATTAGCTAAACGTGGTATCACTGCTGAAGTCTTTCACGGAGATAAAGCGCAAGGTGCGCGAAGTCGGGTATTGGAAGGTTTTAAAGCCGGCGAGATTCAAGTGCTCATTGCAACAGACATTGCTGCCCGTGGTCTTGATATTGAAAAATTACCAGTGGTAATTAATTTTGACTTACCGCGCAGTCCAGCAGATTATATGCATCGAATTGGTCGAAGTGGACGTGCAGGAGAGGTCGGTTTAGCGTTGACCTTGCTGTCCCATGATGAGTATCATCACTTCAGTGTTATCGAGAAGAAGAATCAGATCCGCCTTGAGCGTGAACAAGTTGTTGGATTTGAGGCTGATGATGTAGTGCCCGAAAACGTGCTGGAACAACCTAAGCCAATGGCTAAGCCTGAAGGCAGTGGTAAAAAGAAACGTAAAAAGTTGTCCTCAGTTAATGTTGATATTTGGGCTAAAAAACCAGATTAGTAGTAGGTAATATGAAACATATTTTTTGGTTAGTTGATGGACAAGTTGCAGGTCGTAGTGGTCCAAACAAAGATGCATGGAACTTAGCTGAGTTACAGCAAGCGGGTTTCGGTGCAATTGCATCATTAAACAATGGTGAAGGTTGCGACACTAAGGCCATGGCAGAGTTAGGTATTCGTCATAAAGTATTTAATTTACCTGACAATATTCCACCTGAGCCTGAGGATTTAGCCATTTGTGCTGAAATACTACCTCAGGTACTCGCATTTATTCGTGAGTGTGAAGCTGATAATTTACCTGTGTTACTTCATTGTCGTTCAGGCATTAATCGTACTGAAGTGGTAATGGCTTATTACATGATGGAAAATGGTGCTGCGCCCTTACATGCCGTTAGTCAAGTGCGTAATGCCAGTGGTTTAGCGTTTGATGCTGATGGTTGGGATCAGTTTGTGTATGACGTGCTCTACGAGCTCCAATCTGCTTCAAACTAATTGAGTTAAATTTAAATATTGCATCAGGGAGACAATAGATGAGATCAATCATTGATTTCATCTATGTCTCCCTTCGTTGTTTTAAAGGGCCTAGATCAGCGTAAATATTTATGCTCATGAGTCATTTGATATATATTTTAGGCAGTTATGTCAGGTAATGCCTATAATGTGAATTGTCACACAGCATTTAGCTATTTGAAGTTTACGTTATTTTTTGAGCTGCCTTTTCCGTTCTATATAGACTAATCGTGGTGACAAGAGTATTGATAGCAATAGTCATCAGCGGCAAGCGGTTAACGTAACTTGATAAGTCGGTAATATTTATCAAGGATTAATGACAAAAAATGATTTATTGAAGCGTGATCGCAATCGGCATTATATCAGTGCTGACTATTATCAGGTGAATTGCTAATTTTGTGATTTGTAATGCTATTTGTAGATAAATACCGATAAAAGCTAGTCTACATATTGCCAATAAATGCTATAGTGAAGTTGATTTCAGTCTTCAGATGAAGGGGTAATAATGAGTCCTAAAATAAGCAAAGCGAATCAATCACAGGGGCTATTGCTTTTTAAGTTGAATCAAACACAATTATTTGCCTTGGGTACTCTAAAAATTCGTGAACTCGTACCGTATACTCCTTTAACTAAAATCCCGCATTCTCACCCTGCTATTCTTGGCGCGGCGACTATTCGTGGTATGACTATACCGGTTATTGATATGGCGGCTTCTATTGGCTATAAACCTGTGAGTGAATCTGAGCGAAAAGATTGCTACATCATCATTACCGATTGTCAGCGAATGGTCATTGGTTTTCTGGTGCGTGGCATTGATAAGATCATTGAGTGTAATTGGCGTAATATTGAGGCGCCTTCTGGCAACTTAGGCAAAAATGCCTTTTTAACTGGTGTCACTCGTTTTAATGATCAATTAGTGCAATTACTTGATGTCGAATTGTTATTATCGAAAATATTCCCTGATGATCCCATTAGTAATCGAGCAATATTAACCGATGTTCAACGTGAAAAATTATCACCATTGCGTATTTTGTTGGTGGACGATTCCAAAGTTGCCCGTAAACAATTATCCGATGCTCTGGACTCCATTAATATAGCGTATCAAGTCACCGCAGATGGCCGTGATGCATTGCAAATGATGCAGCTAGCCGCCGCAGAAAGAAAACCTATCGACTTATTGGTAAGTGATATTGAAATGCCAGGTCTAGATGGTTACGAATTAGCCTTCGAAGTTAAAAATAATCCGGCAATTGAGCATGCATATATTATTCTTCATACCTCATTATCGAGTGAAATAAGTGTCAGCCAAGCCAAGCAAGTTGGCGCAAATGAGGCATTAACGAAATTTGATGCTAAAGAGCTGATTGAAGCAATGCTTAGAGGCGCA
This sequence comes from Shewanella sp. SR43-8, assembly GCF_014163775.1. Taxonomy (NCBI): domain Bacteria; kingdom Pseudomonadati; phylum Pseudomonadota; class Gammaproteobacteria; order Alteromonadales; family Shewanellaceae; genus Shewanella; species Shewanella sp. SR43-8. Next base: position 148,599 of record NZ_JACJDX010000010.1, read on the forward strand.
CAGGCATTACAACCAAGTTAATGGTGATATTTTTTGATATTTATTCATTTTTAACATGGTTAACAATTTTGTAGCAAGTTGTCGGTAAGCTTCAATTTAATGCTTTCTTTATGAGCGAAGCTTAAATTTTTTTACTCATTTTGTATCAATACTAGACTTATCACACACCATCCTGATATATAGCTATGAGGCTTTTACAGTGTTCAGTATATTCGCTGTTCACAAGGTAATGCTTAACTTTAATGAGGGAGTGCTATCCCTGAAAACGGAATGATTGAAGTGTGTTAATTGAGCGTGTTGAATTGATCGTACATCAATGAGTAAAACAGCAGGGTGTTTTCAGTAATAGCATTGATATTATCAATGATGTTGTCAGTATTAAAACGTATGTTTTATATCACCACATGCAGTGGGTGATAACTGTTCAGATATGATTAACATTTTGATGTTTCCCTTTCTAAAGATAAGTAAAACCTTGATCATAAAAAGCTATAAATATAATAATCATAGGTTAAGTAATGAATCAAAAAACATCACTATTCGCTCGTATCGCTCACGGTAGCCTTGTGCTTCAAATTATCAGCGGGATCATTTTGGGTGTGGTCCTGGCAAGTATTTCCACAACTGGTGCCAACAATGTGGCTTTTTTAGGCTCACTCTTTGTGGGAGCTTTAAAGGCGATTGCGCCAATACTGGTTTTTGTTTTGGTGGCATCATCTATTGCTAATCAAAAGAAAAATAGCCAAACCAATATGCGTCCAATTATTGGACTATATCTTCTGGGAACCTTTGCAGCAGCATTAACCGCAGTGTTATTTAGTTTTGCGTTTCCAACCACTTTACTATTAACCGCCGGAATTGAAGGCTCAAATCCTCCTCAAGGCATTAGTGAAGTTATCAATACCTTATTATTTAAAATTGTCGATAATCCAGTTAATGCATTATTAACCGGTAATTATATTGGCATTTTGGTGTGGGGGGCAGGCTTAGGGATAACCATGCATCATGCCAGTGACAGTACTAAGAGAATGCTTTCTGATGTCAGTGATGCAGTGTCGAATATTGTCCGCTTTGTTATCCGTTTAGCACCTATCGGTATTTTTGGCTTAGTGGCTGCTACCTTTGCCGAAACAGGTTTTGAAGCCATAGCAGGCTATGGTCAATTACTGATGGTGTTAGTGGGATCGATGCTATTTATTGCTTTGGTGGTTAACCCTATTATTGTGTATGTCAAAATTAAACGTAATCCTTATCCATTAGTGTTTAAGTGTTTACGTGAAAGCGGGGTTACGGCATTTTTTACTCGTTCTAGTGCAGCCAATATCCCGGTAAACATGGCTTTATGTGAAGAACTTAAATTGCATAAAGACACCTATTCAGTGTCTATTCCTCTTGGTGCAACCATCAATATGGGCGGTGCAGCAATTACTATTACGGTATTAACTTTAGCTGCTGCAAATACATTGGGAATTCAAGTCGATTTTATGACGGCACTGTTATTGAGTGTTATTGCTTCTGTTTCAGCTTGTGGTGCATCAGGTGTTGCCGGTGGGTCGCTATTGTTGATTCCATTAGCATGTAGCTTATTTGGTATTTCTAATGATGTTGCGATGCAAGTGGTGGCTGTTGGCTTTATCATTGGAGTGATCCAAGACTCTGCTGAAACAGCATTGAATAGCTCTACGGATGTGATATTTACCGCTGCAGCATGTGAAGCCGCTGAAGCGAAAGAAGCTGCTCAAGCTAGTTAATGTTATGACACTGATTAAAAAATGCTGACGTCACCGCGTCAGCATTTTTTTTCGTCTAATCTGGCTTCACTTATATTATTAAAATGGATGTTGACTAAAAAAAGTCATTTCAGCTTGGCTGTAAGGGTGAGTAATTGTCAGTGACTGTGCATGCAAGTTTAAACGTTTACTGGCATTGATCGTTGCTGCATCACCATAAAATTCATCGCCTAAAATAGCATGACCAAGGGATAACATATGCACCCTAAGTTGATGAGTGCGACCCGTATGCGGCTTAAGTTCCATCAAGGTTGAGTGTGGTCTATGTTCAAGTACTTGGAAGTAGGTTAACGCAGCTTTGCCTGTGCTGGTGAGCATTTGAAATGGCGGCGAATCAGGATTTGGGCCGATAGCAAAGTTTACTTTCCCCTGCTGTTCATCGACGTGGCCAGTGACTTCTGCAATATACACTTTTTTGGCTTGGCGATTTTGAAATTGAATTTTTAAATGTGATTCGGCTTTTTTGGTTCGCGCAAAAATCATAATACCCGAGGTGTCGCAATCTAAACGATGGATCAAAATGGCTTCAGGATGGCATAGTTGCAAGCGGGTTATTGCGGTATCAAATGTGTCTGGCGAGCGTCCTGGGTTTGATAATAACCCAGAAGGTTTATTAATCACGATAATATCACGGTCTTTATAGCGAATGTCCAACCAAGGAATAGATGGCGGCTTATATGTAAAGATGTGCATGATAAGGTGTTCTCTTTGATTGAGTCTGATTCAGGTAAGATGTGTGGCACTGATGCTTATGAGTACTCAGCCATGCGCACTTATGGTGCGAATAATAACAAAATTTTGCTAATAACAAAAAATCAATTATCCAATTGATATAGAGATGTTTGGCTAAAGGTTGTTTACCAAGTCGCTAACCACAAGCGCAACGACATGCCCCAACTGCTGGTTACGCCTGAGGTGACAAAGCGAATATTGTTATTCGTATCGATGATATAAATCGCGGGTAGAGCCATTGCGCCCCATTGTTGGCTTAATGATATTGCCTGAGGTTGGTTTTGTTGATTGATCACCTCAAAACGATAATCATGCTGCTGCATAAAGGTTGTTATTTCAGCATCGGTACCTGATGCAACTGCAATAGAAACCACTTGATAATCTTGATCTGAACTGACCGAGTTAACCATAGGCGAGGTGACTTGGCATATCGGGCACCAAGTACCCCAAAAATATACCAACGTAGGTTTATTGCTGATACTCAAAGAGTTGGATTGCTGTTCCATCTCAACAGATGTTGAGGTAAACAGTGATATGGGTTTATTGGTTATCGAGTGTGCTTCAATTGGGACAGCAGCACCTTTGCGCATATCTCGTTGCAAATAACTGGCAATAAAAAATAATGCTATTCCAATGAGTGTGATATCACGAAGGCTTGTAAGCCAAAATCGCTTGGATTTGAGGGTAGATTTTAGGTTGATTACCCATGATGGCATTCTTAATTCACTCCTGTTATTACTCTCTATAATGGTAAATATTCAGCAGGCGTTTTACGACTATACAATCTGCTATAGGCCATCAATTGCGGATAAAAGGTTCTAAATGCAATTTCGATGTCAACATAAATTTTATCAATATCTTTAATGGCATGGTCAAACAATTCAGGTTTTGATAATCGCTTACTTACCCCCTTAATCGCCTGGTTTAACCCTAGTCTTGTTTGATAACTACTTAACCAATCCTGCTCAATAATTTGTGGCGCTATTGCTTGTAATGTCGAAGGGAGTTCAAGTGTCGTATTGAGCTGATGGTAGGCTTTTTGACAAAACTCATCTAGTGGCTGGTGATGGTACTCTTCCCAATAAAAGGCTAAATAATGATCAAATACAAGGTCAATCAATATGGGGGCTACCCGACGTGAGGTTTTAGGGAATAACTTGAGCAAATCGATAATAATTTCATGACTGTCAGTAATTTGGTCTATTTGACGGTGTAGCCATATTCCTTGCTGCAGATGCTTCGGATGTTGGCTAATGTTACCTTTGGCGAAATCTCCCGACAAATTAGCTACTAGGTGAGTATTGCTGATGTCGGCTAAATGTAAGTGAGCTAGAAAGTTCATAAATGGTACTTCTAATTTTATTATTTTACAGTATGATACAAGCCGTTTGTAACGAACTGTTACAATTAGGCTAGAGTGTGAACTTAATCATAACGATTTATATAAAAATGTCATTGAGTATTGGACATCATTATTGTTGTGACATGCTCAAATATAACAGCCGTTAAAGGGTATATGATTAATCTTAAGGGTCAAGGATGATGAAGAGTTTGATAAAAAAGTTATTAGGTCGGTCTACAGTACCTAAGAGAAATAAAGTACACATAGATATGCGCTACGAAGAGCATTCATATAAGTCGAATCAACCATTTAATGACGCTAAGCCTAATTCGATTGATATAGATGATATTGCTACAGAGGTTATTAAACAAAAACCGACAAAAAAGTAATCAGTAAACTTGATCTTAACCGGCGCTCGCCATAGACTAGCGGCCGTTTTTACTGTTGAGATTATACCATGCGCGTTGCAGATTTTTCGTTCGAACTCCCAGATGAGCTGATTGCTCGCTATCCGACAGCACAACGCAATGCTTCGCGTTTACTCACGCTAAGTGGCGAAAACGGTCAGCTTGCCGACAAACAATTCACCGATTTACTCAATTTGATCAATACTGGTGATTTGATGGTGTTTAATAACACTCGAGTTATTCCAGCGCGATTATTCGGGCAAAAATCTACGGGTGGGAAGCTTGAAATTCTCGTAGAACGTATGCTTGACGACAAACGTATTTTGGCCCATGTTCGCAGTTCTAAATCCCCTAAAGTTGATACTCTTATCGACTTAGATGGCGGATATCAAATGAAAATGTTGGCCCGTCATGATGCCTTGTTCGAACTTGAACTACTGTCTGATAAAAGTGTTTTAGCAGTGCTTGAAGATGTCGGTCATATGCCTCTGCCTCCTTATATCGACCGTCCAGATGAAGACGCTGACAAAGAGCGTTATCAAACGGTATATAACCAAACGCCAGGTGCTGTGGCTGCGCCAACGGCAGGTTTGCACTTTGACGATGCCATGTTGGCTGAATTAAAAGCTAAAGGTGTCAATATTGCTTTTGTGACCTTGCATGTAGGTGCAGGTACGTTTCAACCGGTTCGAGTTGATAATATTCTTGAGCACAAAATGCATTCAGAGTGGGCTAATGTTGGCCAAGATGTCGTTGATCTCATCGCGCAAACCAAAGCCAATGGTCATCGTGTGATTGCCGTCGGAACAACGTCTGTTCGTTCGCTTGAAAGTGCAGCCAGAGCCAGTGGCGATGGCCCATTACAAGCCTTCTGTGGTGATACAGATATTTTTATTTATCCCGGTTTTCAATTTAAAATCGTTGATGCCATGGTGACCAATTTTCATTTGCCTGAGTCGACATTGATCATGCTATTAAGCGCTTTTGCTGGTTTTGATGAAGTGATGAACGCTTATCAACATGCTATTACGCAGAAATATCGCTTTTTTAGCTATGGTGATGCGATGTTTGTGACGAAAAAAGCCCCCTAAGCAACGAATTTGATTTAAAATACTCGCCCACAATAGTGGGCGTTTTTTTGATTTAATGTCTCAGTAACCTTGAAGCATTAAGATTTGCCCTCATTACTATAGAAACTAAACGAGTCAGACTGTTTATCTGGCAAGGTGATTTATGAAATTTGAATTAGATACAACAGATGGTCGTGCACGTCGCGGACGTCTTATTTTTGATCGTGGCACCGTAGAAACGCCAGCATTTATGCCTGTGGGAACATACGGAACCGTAAAAGGGATGACGCCGGAAGAAGTGCGCGCGACGGGTGCCGATATTTTATTGGGTAACACCTTCCATTTATGGCTTCGTCCAGGTGAAGAAATCATGCGTAAGCATGGTGACTTGCACGATTTTATGAATTGGCAGCGTCCAATTCTAACGGACTCAGGCGGATTCCAAGTGTTCAGCTTAGGTGACATCCGTAAAATAACCGAAGAAGGTGTGCATTTTCGTTCACCGATTAACGGTGAAAAGATTTTCTTAGACCCAGAAAAATCAATGCAAATTCAGGATTCTTTGGGTTCTGACGTGGTGATGATTTTTGATGAATGTACTCCATATCCAGCAACTCATGACGAAGCGCGTAAATCGATGCAAATGTCATTGCGTTGGGCAAAACGCTCGCGAGATGAGTTTGACCGCTTAGAAAATCCAAACTCTTTGTTTGGTATTATTCAAGGTGGAGTATTTGAAGATTTACGTGACGAGAGTATAAAGGGTCTTTTAGATATTGGTTTTGATGGCTATGCCGTTGGTGGTTTAGCCGTGGGTGAGCCTAAAGCTGACATGCACCGCATTTTAGAGCATGTTTGTCCGCAGATCCCTGCTGACAAACCTCGCTACTTGATGGGCGTAGGTAAACCTGAAGACTTAGTTGAGGGCGTGCGTCGCGGTGTGGATATGTTCGACTGTGTTATGCCAACGCGTAATGCCCGTAATGGTCATTTATTTACTAGTGAAGGTGTGATTAAAATCCGCAATGCGCGTCATCGCGATGATACATCAACATTAGATCCTAAGTGTGATTGTTACACCTGTAAAAACTATTCACGTGCATATTTATACCATTTAGATCGTTGTAATGAAATTTTAGGTGCGCGTTTAAACACCATCCATAATTTACGATATTATCAAATGTTGATGGAAGGTTTGCGTGGCGCAATTGAGACAGGTACATTAGACACCTTTGTTAAGGAGTTCTACACCAGTTTCGGTCGTGAAGTACCTGAATTAACCGTTTAATTTTAGCTAATAAGAAGAGAGAACTATGTTTATTTCAAATGCATATGCAAACCCAATCAGTGGCGCTGCCGGTGGCGAAACCATGCAGTTAATTTTCATGCTAGTCATGTTTGGATTAATTTTTTACTTCATGATTTTCCGTCCGCAGTCAAAGCGTGTTAAAGAACACAAAAACTTAATGGCCTCTATTTCAAAAGGTGATGAAGTATTAACCAGTGGTGGCATTCTAGGCAAAGTAACCAAAATCGGTGAAGAAAGTGATTATGTGTTATTAGCTATTAACGATAACAACCAAATCACGATCAAAAAGGATTATATTGCAGCGGTATTGCCTAAAGGTTCTATCCAGTCGTTATAAAGCCAAGAGGGCTATGGTGTGTTAAATAAATACCCAATGTGGAAAAATATCATGGTGATGCTCATCATCGCCATTGGTAGTTTTTATGCAATACCAAATTTGTTTGGTGAAGATCATGCAGTACAGATCGTCGCAACCCGCGGTGCTGAAGTCACTGCATCGACTCAAACGACTGTGGTTGATTTATTAGATAGTCAGGGTATTGCGGTAAAGCGTGCCGAGCTTGAAAATGGTCAGTTATTAGTTCGTGTGCAAAATCCTGAGCAGCAGCTGTTGGCAAAAGAGTCTATTGCTGAACTGCTTGGCCAGAAATATACCGTTGCATTGAACTTAGCACCGGCAACCCCAAAATGGCTTGAAGCTGTTGGTGGTTCGCCGATGAAATTAGGTTTAGATTTGCGTGGCGGTGTTCACTTCTTAATGGAAGTGGATATGGGCGAAGCAATCCGTAAAATGGAAGAAGCTAAAATAGCAGATTTCAGAAGCCAACTTCGTGAAGAGAAAATTCGTTACGCAGGTATTCGTAAAACCCCAAAAGGGATTGCGATTAAGTTTCGTGACGCTGCAACTGTTGACCAAGCTGAGACATATTTAAAAACTCGCAGTAAAGACATGACCTATACCGATGCTAGCAGCGGTAATGAGTTTATGCTGCTTGCGACTATGAGTGATGCTTATCTTAAACAGATTAAGGAAGAAGCACTTCAGCAAAACATTACCACTATCCGTAACCGTGTTAACGAGCTTGGTGTTGCTGAGCCAGTAGTTCAACGTCAAGGCGCTGAGCGCATTATTGTTGAATTACCAGGTGTGCAAGATACCGCGCGTGCAAAAGAGATTTTAGGTGCAACAGCATCGATTGAATTTCGTATGGTTGACGACAAAGCTGATGTAAGTGCAGCGGCAAGTGGCCGTGTACCTGCTGGTGCTGAAGTGTACCAACGTCGTGAAGGTGGGATTGCCGTATTGAAGAAAGAAGTGATGTTAACTGGTGATCATATTACTGGTGCGCAACCAACTTTCGATGAATATAGCCGTCCACAGGTTGCGATTAACCTAGACGCTAAAGGCGGCTCGATTTTCTCAAACGTCACCAAAGACAATATCGGTAAACCAATGGCAACATTGTTTATTGAATATAAAGACAGTGGTACACGTAATCCTGATGGCACAGTGAAAATGACTCGTATTGAAGAGGTCATTTCAGTTGCTACCATTCAAGCGCGTTTAGGTCGTAATTTTGTGATTACGGGTCTTGAACACACTGAAGCACAAAGTTTAGCGTTATTGCTTCGTGCTGGTGCCTTAATTGCGCCTGTGACTATCGTAGAAGAAAGAACTATTGGCCCAAGCTTAGGTGCTGAAAACATCCAAAATGGTGTTCAAGCAATGATTTGGGGTATGGTTGTTGTACTTGTATTCATGATGGTTTACTACCGTGCATTTGGCTTTATTGCCAACCTTGCATTATTGGCGAACTTAATCATGGTTGTTGGTGTGATGTCGATGATCCCAGGTGCGGTATTAACCCTACCAGGTATTGCTGGCATGGTATTAACTGTGGGTATGGCGGTAGACGGAAACGTGCTGATTTTTGAGCGTATTCGTGAAGAACTTCTTGGCGGTCGTAGCGTTCAACAAGCCATCCATGAAGGTTATGGTAATGCATTTTCAACCATTGCAGATGCCAACATCACTACCTTTATGACAGCATTAATTTTATTTGCTGTTGGTACCGGAGCGGTGAAAGGCTTTGCTGTTACCTTAATGATAGGTATCGCGACTTCTATGTTTACTGCCATCGTAGGCACACGTTCAATCGTGAATGCGGTTTGGGGTGGTAAGCGCGTTAAGTCATTGTCTATCTAAGGGAGACGTTGAATATGTTACAGATATTTTCAGTAAAGAACACAGTCGACTTTCTTCGTCATGCTAAAATCATCAGTATTATGTCGATGCTTCTTGTTATTGCCTCACTAGGGTCGCTTGCGACTCAAGGCATTAACTGGGGTTTGGACTTCACTGGCGGCACTGTAGTCGAAATGGAGTTTTCAGCTCCTGTCGACTTGAACGCTTTGCGCGGCACTATGACTTCAGCGGAAGCTGAAGGTGCAGTAGTACAGAACTTTGGTTCAAGCCGCGATATATTGGTGCGTTTACCAGTCAGAAATGAGCTAAAAAGTGATGTTCAGGTTGCCGCGGTATTAGCCGCAGCGCAATCAATTGATGCGGGCGTGATTCAAAAGCGAGTTGAGTTTGTTGGTCCTCAGGTAGGTAAAGAGTTAGCAGAGCAAGGTGGCTTAGCGGTTATTGTTGCCCTAATCTGTATTCTTATCTATGTGTCATTTCGTTTTGAGTGGCGTTTAGCAGCAGGTTCTGTTGCGGCGTTAGCCCATGACGTTATTGTTACTTTAGGGGTGTTTTCGGTATTACAGCTTGAATTTGACTTGACCGTATTGGCAGGTTTGTTGACAGTTGTGGGTTACTCACTTAACGATACTATCGTGGTGTATGACCGTATCCGTGAAAACTTCCTCAAAATGCGTAAAGGCACACCTGAAGAGATTGTGAATACCTCAATCACCCAGACCATGAGCCGTACCGTTATTACTACGGGTACCACATTAATTACCGTTATTGCGCTGTTCTTAAAAGGTGGCACTATGATCCATGGCTTTGCAACTGCATTGCTATTAGGTATTTTTGTCGGTACATATTCATCAATTTACGTGGCAAGTTACTTAGCCGTTAAATTGGGTATTAACCGTGAGCACATGTTACCTGTAGAGATTGAAAAAGAAGGTGCTGACCAGCCTTCAATGATGCCTTAATATGCATTGTTAATTATTTAATCGCTAACAATAAACCCCAGCTTGCTGGGGTTTATTGTTTATGGAAGGTCACTATTTTGAGATGTTAAATATGTTTTACAGGCCACCAACAAGGTTTTGTACCACAGGGTTTGCGGATCGATTATTAGTGCTTCCCATCCGTCGCTACCGAGGATTTCAACGCCGCTAAAAACCAATCTTGTTTGTATGAGGTTTGCTGATACTCTAAATGTGCCGATATCAGTATCTAAACGAGAAATAGTTATTTTATTCATGTTGTAGAGTGATGATGTAATCAGCTTGACCATTTTCGGTTGAAGTAAATTCGCCGTGGCCAATATATTGCAGCAGGTTATCGGTCCCTGAATCAGCGATTACGTTAAATTGGCTCTGTGCCACGCCTTGTGAGAATACGCCATTGTGTTGCAGAACTATACTGCCTGCTATTTCTGGCGTATCAATGGTTAAGTGTTCTATGCCAACAAATACAGCCGAACCTTCTTTTTGATATGACATAATATAGCGGATTTGCGCAGAACCACTGACGTCACCAGAATATGTTTGGCTAATTTCTGCTATGGTTTGTTTGCTGTCGTTGTGGTGTTCTGCATAAGTCGATTCATTCCAGGTGGTGATTTGAAATACACCTTTTAAGACTATTTTTGTCATGTAGAGTCCCGTTTTTGATGTTATAGAGTGCAATGACCCATGTAGCATTAAGATAATCATTGTTTGTTATAAATGTCCAATTTATAAACAATACTCGACAGATTTTGGCTTAGGCAGTAGGATGACATAAATTTGCCAGCAAGAGCAATGACATAGGATATCGCATGGAACAACGAAAAGTATTATTGGCTGGTGGTAACTTACTGCAGGCTCACACATGGAAAGGGTTACTTGAAACCAGTGGAATAGACGTTGATCTTAAAGGAGAAGCGCTTATTGGTGGTGTTGGCGGTTTGCCTATTGAAATGCAGACTGTTGAGTTATGGGTTGCAGATAGTCAGCTTGTGGCAGCACAGAGTTTATTGGATGCACTTGATATTGAAAAACCTCAATGGCAATGCGTTCAGTGCCATGAAATAAATGAAGGAAGTTTTGAGTTGTGTTGGCAATGTAGTTCGCAAAGAAGTGAAATGCATAACGAATAAGCGCTTGTATAAGTTTATTTTTTTCATAAACTACAGACTAAACCACTTTGCGGTTTATGACGTATAAAGTACTCATTTGTTACTGATAAGCGACTTTACCTAACTTAAGGATACCTATGCAAGCATCTCCAGCTTTCGCCCGTTTAGTTGATTCAGTTATGCCTCATGTTACCTTGCTAACGATTGATCAATATCAACAACAAGACCAGTGGCAATTAATTGATGTTCGAGAAGATAATGAGTGGCTGCAAGGGCATTTACCCAAAGCAAAACACTTGAGCCGTGGCATTATTGAGCGTGATATAGAGCATCGATTCCCTGACAAAGATACCCCATTACTCCTTTACTGCGGTGCCGGCCAACGTGCAGCATTATCGGCCTATAATTTACAGATTATGGGATACACACAAGTCGCCTCGATGATTGGTGGATACCGCGCTTGGATACAACATCAATTCCCTATCGTTGAAGACTGAGTAGATTAATGCAATATTTCCCATTATTTGTAGATACCCAAGGATTACAGGTCTTATTGGTTGGCGCAGGTGAGGTCGCTACACGTAAACTAGATCTCTTGTCTCGTACTGATGCCAATATTCATGTAATTGCGCCAGACGTCGCCAATGAGATTGAAAGCTATTATTCTCAGGGACGTATTAAACTTTCGCGCCGCGAAGTGTGCAGCGCTGATTTTGCCAATGTCGACATTATTTATTTGGCCACAGCTAATGAACAACTTAATATGGACTTTGCCGAATTAGCCACTGAGCGTGGAATTTGGGTTAATGTGGTCGATAACCCTAAGTTTTGTCGATTTATTACGCCTTCTATTGTTGACCGAGGCCGGTTAGTCGTGGCAATAAGTACTGCTGGAGCAGCCCCAGTGTTTGCGCGAACGATTCGTTCGAGACTCGAAACCATGTTACCACCATCGTTAGCACCATTATTTGATTTTGTTGCTAGCAAGCGAGAAGAAGTTCAACATAAATTATCAGCAGGTAAAGATAGACGTTTATTTTGGGAACAGTTTTTTACCACTAACCAAGATAAGTTTGATGGCTTAACTGAACAGCGTTATCTTGATGCTTTTGATCATTTGAGTATTAAAGGCGACATTATCTTATTAACTGAGGACACTCCGACGCATTTGTTGCCTATAGCCGCAATGCCTTTGCTACAGACATTAGATGTGGTTTACAGTGATAACCCGCTCGATGGCGAGATTAATGAACTATTAAGGCGCGATGCTAGCAGAGAAAAGGTACCGTTATTAAGTGATATTACTCATCAATATGAGCATGGTAGTCGTATTCTAATTGTGTCTTCATTGGCTAAAATCAGTCAGCTTAGCGCACATTTCCCGATGGCAAAACATCTTCGTCCAGGCGCAATTTAACTCGATAAGAATGATGTCCTATTATACCGAGTCTACTTTGTAGTAGACTCGGTTTTTTTATATGAGTTGGAACCCTTCATGGCCGCAAAAGCTACCGTCTTTAAAGTCTCTTTGCAGATAGCAGATATGGATCGTCATTATTATGCCGATCATCAATTTACCTTAGCCCAACACCCATCTGAGACCGACACCCGCATGATGGTTCGTTTGCTGGCATTTGCGATTAATGCATCAGAATCATTAGTGTTTAGTAAAGGTTTGTGTGTTGATGATGAAGCGGAACTTTGGGATAAAAACCTCAGTGGCGAAATTGATCTTTGGGTTGAATTTGGTCAAGCAGATGAAAAGTGGCTCAGAAAAGCGTGTGGTCGTTCAAAACGAGTCATTCTTTATACTTATGGCGGCCGAAGTGTACCTATTTGGTGGCAACAAAATCAGCAAGCATTCGCGCGTTACGATAATTTAAGCGTGATTAATTTTCCTGAAGATGCAGTTAAACAAATGGATATATTTGTTAATCGTAACATGGCGTTACAAGTAAGCCTTAGTGAAGGGCAAGTGTGGTTTTCAGATGCAAATAACAGTGTGTTAATCGAACCTGAAGTCTTAAAGTGATGGGAATTACCTAAATTTAGCGCCTAACATACTCCGAATCACAACAGTGTGAATTAAACCTTAATTTTATGAAAATTAATTAAGTTTAATCAAATGTGCCTTGTGCTAATAAAAACACAGGCAGATAATCAAGATATCTAGTAAATACCGAAAAAATATAAATAACTGATAATAATAGTTTTATTTTAACGGTAGCTGTTGATTAAGGATGTTGTTGTGAAAAAATTAGCCCTATACCCAGTAGAAAAAATTGACCAATTAACTTCACCAGAAGCCCATGAAGACATATCAGTACAGTCTTCGGCATTAAACGTGTTTACTGATTTCAAGAAAGTGACGCCTATGGTTATTGAGTCAAGTACATCGGCTGTGAATGTTGAGCACTTAATGCAAAAGTCACATGTCCGCCTTAAATTAGTCATTGACCATCACGATCAGTTTATTGGCTTAATCAGTTTTGAGTCATTACATAATCAAGAGATATTAAAACGAGTGGCCGCAGGACATCAGCGTGAACACCTCAGTGTTGCTGATTTTATGATCCCTAAAGAAGATCTTAAAGCGATCGATTTTGAAGATTTAAATTATGCTCGAATCGGTGATGTAATTGAAACATTGCAATCAGCAGGGCAACAACATTGTTTAGTGATTGATCGCGAACAACATGCTATTCGCGGAGTATTATCAGCCAATGATATTGCAAGGCGATTAAAACTTGCTGTTGATGTGAGCACACCAAACTCATTTGCCTCAATATTCAAGGTTATTGCCAATACTCAGCAGCCAGCAGTATTACAAATACCACAGCCTCACTTTTAGGTTTTCAATCAGTTAATGAGTAAAGCGTAAAAAAATAGCCACATTTCGTGGCTATTTTTGTATTGAACAAGAGGAGATTACTGGAAGCTTAAACTCCAAGTATCGATATACCCAGTATCTTGTTTGGCATTATCAACTGCTTTTAAAGTCCATACACCACTAGACTCTACACCAGCCATATTAGCTGTGTAAGTCTGGGTTAAGTTATCGGTTCCACCACCAGTATTGTTGTGCAGGACAACCGTTTGACCTGTAGGACTCACTAACTGGATTTTTAAATCACCAATATACGTGTGAATGATACCGATAGACACTGATACCGATCCTGAATCGCCAGTACGACTAACCGTGATTGGGCTAGTGATACCAGTGGTATTATTATCTGGAATCGTATAATTACCAGTATTGGTATAGCTTGCTGGACCGCCAGTATTGCCACCACTGCTTGTTGCCGCGGTATAATTAGCCACTAGGTTGACGTTACTAAATGCGCTATAACCTTGCACCATCACATAATAGGTACCCGTTTGTGGTGTGGCAATAGGACAAGATTCTGCATTACCACTCTTCCATGGACGACAGTCGTAACTGCTGTTGGTCGGTGACGCACCATATTGTACATACAGGTCAGCATCGCCAGTACCGCCACTCATGGTAAAGGCTAAGTCTTTTGCGCCTGCAGGGACGTCTAACGAGAAATATAGCTCATCACTTTTAGCGCCAGCTAGACCGGTTTTTGCGACACCTTTTACCAGTACACTGTCACCAGTACCAGGGCCTGTGCCAGGATCGGTTGGACCAGTACATGATTCGTCTAAGTAGGCCTTTGCTGCAACGGCATTAATCATCCCATAACCGGTTTGGTTATCACGTCCCGCAACACTTAAGTCATCAGCTGTTGCATTAAGTGCTGCACGCACTTGGCTTGCACTACATTCAGGGTGGTAACTCCACACTAATGTAGCAACCCCTGACACATGCGGTGTGGCCATAGAGGTACCATTATAATATTCGTAATCTTGGTTACCTTGATTACTCACTGTCGTTGATTGTCCCAACTTAGCTTTAAGTGCAAGCCCTGTTGCTCTATCTACTGACACTGAAGGAACCGTAATATCACTGTTGGCATCAACTAAGAATGGGTTTTGTAGGCCAGGTAGGGCACTATTACTGTACACAATAATACCTTTAGCGCCTGCAGTTTTACATGCTTTAGTTGAGTTGATTTCAGGGTAGCTTGAACCTTGGTTGCCTACGCGCTCAACAAGACAAATCTTATTCGCCATATTGCCACATGAAAAACTGGTTCCATTGACGGTACACTCTGCTAAGGCTCCGGTTGCACTTGCATTGATAGGGGCAGGAGCATAACTGGTTCCTGATGGAGTCAGACGATTGTGCGGTACTACGCCATTGCTAAAATAGGACTGACCACCAATAGTGATATCTGCTAAACGTCCTTCACCAACGGTAACGGTTGACAGAATTGCTTCACCAGGACCTGAAATTTCAACTTGATCCGTGTACTGTGAAAATGCTGCATGATCAAGGTTACTGTCAACGGCGGCCACTGACATCACACTGTCATATGAAGCAGGGTAGCTATAACTGCTGTCACCAGCATTACCAGCAGCTGCAATTAATAATACGCCATTATTGTAGTGAGTATTTAATGCATTACGCTCGGTTGTGGTTGAACCACTGCCACCCAAGCTCATTGTGACGACATTTGCACCACCTGAATTAACACAAGTGTCGATAGCGGCTACTAATGATGATGAGTAGCCCCATCCTGCTTCGTTAAACACTTTTACGATATGAATATTGGCGTTTTGGTTAGGCATAACCCCGACCACACCTTCATTGTTTGCAATGGCAGCAATAGTACCTGCGACATGAGTACCATGAGCATTATTATTACCCGGTTGATACCAGTTGCCCGTTCCGGAATTATTGGTTCCGGTGACGTTGTTTGCATTTAAATCGTTATGACTACGATCGTAACCAGAGTCAATAATACAGATAGTGCGATTACCCGCTTGGCTGTCGCTTAGTACAGTTGCACCAACAAAGGTTTGTCCCCAAGGAGTTGTCTCGGCAAGCAATCTACGTGGTAAATCTTCTTCAACATATTCAACGTCTTGACGTAAACGCAATGCTTTGATTGATGGCGAGTCGAGTTTTACAGAATAACTATTGCTTCGACCAACACGCTTCATTTCTCGCGCTTTTACACTGTTCAAAGCACGAAATTGACTGAATACTTCGTTTGAGCGAGGCTGATAAGACATACTATTTGTTTCAGGTTGTACGCCCACATTTTGCGTTACAGAACTGCTGCTTAACGTTTGTGCCGCATTATCATTCTTAAATTTAACGATATAACGTTTAGGTAACGGAGATTGTTGATCAATTTGTTGGTTAGTAGCAGAAAGCTGTAAAGGGGATGGGGCAGCATTGACTTGAGTTGAAATAGCCAAAGCAAGAGCGGTCATGCTAAGCACGACCGCTGAGTTTTTATTCTTTTTCATATTATCTTCCATGTTAATCAGAGTTAAATAACGTCTTTTATAATTATGTTTACCGATAAGCTTATTTTGCCTATCTATTTAAAAGGTAATCATATTTTCACCAAATGTAAATAACTTGTTAACCTTGACTTTGGTAATACAAGTACTTTTTATGATATTTTCGTGAATTATTATGTAACATTTGTGAATTTAAAATTTATTAAGCAGTATTTTGATAAAAGTTATCTGTATAACTTTTATCAAGTTACCTAGATGTAAGCGCTTAACCGAGAAATGAATAAGTGAAGTTGTTAATGCTAATAAATAATTAACTTAAATACAGTGTAAATGATAGTTTACGATTTTTGGTGTTATTGAAATAATAACAGTGGTTTACTCTGTAGTGCTGGTGATGAGTAGGATGCTATTGAAGCATAATATTAAGCCACAGGATTAGCTCTGTGGCTTAATTTATTGCTGATATTATCGTGCAGATATTAAACTGTTAAAACCACCTGCATTATAGGTGTTGCTGTATCCTTGTTTAACGAGTGATTTTTGTGCCATATCACTGCGATTACCGCTGCGACAATAAAGCACTATTTCAGTGTCTTTAGTGATATTGAGCTTTGCTAACTCGGGTACGATATTATTGAATGGGATATTCATAGCACCGTCAATATGTCCTTCTGCAAACTCTTCAGCAGTACGCACATCAATCAACATGACGCCACGGTCGATCTTCTCCCATGCAACGCTGGGCTCTTGCTCTGCCGCCCAAGTCGGCATGAGTGATGCTGCTAATATCACTAATATCACTAATAGCGCCAATACCGATTGAATAGACAACAGCATAGATTTCTTAAACACGATAAATTCCTTGTTATTTATTTAAGGCTATTTCCGCTGCAGTTTTGATGCCTAATTTTTTCATTACCATCGCCGCAGGACAAAAGCCTGTGAATGCACTCTGAAATAGATTAGCGCCTACAAACACCGTTAGCCAGACAAAGTGTGGACTGACAGTTGCGGTTAACACTATCGATAATAAAACCATGAAGCCTGCAAAGGCCATAATACTTCTTTCTAATGACATGTTTAGATCCTTATTGGGCGTTGCCCAGTTAACGAATAATCTTGTTACTTAGCTGTGATAATGTGTTTATTTTTCATAACCGAATAATACAATACTGGGATTACTACCAAGGTTAAAATGGTCGAGATAAAAATACCAAAAATTAAACTAATAGCTAAACCATTAAAAATAGGGTCGTCAATAATAAATAATGCGCCAATTATTGCCGCTAATGCTGTCAACATAATCGGTTTGGCACGCACAGCTCCAGAATGGATAACGGCTTGTTCTAATGGTATTCCAGCAGCTGTTTGCTGATTAATAAAATCGACCAGCAAGATAGAGTTTCGAACAATAATACCTGCTAGCGCAATCATGCCTATCATCGATGGGGCCGTGAATTGAGCACCCAATAAAGCGTGTCCTGGCATCACGCCAATGATGGTTAATGGTATTGGCGCCATAATGACTAACGGCACCACATATGATTTAAATTGCCCCACAACTAACAAGTAAATTGCAATCATTCCAACAGCATAAGCAATACCCATATCGCGGAAAGTTTCATATGTGATTTTCCATTCACCGTCCCATAAAATAGCCACGTCAGTTAATCCATCAGGTTGATTAACCAGATTTTGTTGAATTGGGTAACTTGAATCACCTTGTTCATTTTGTTGATTAATTTGGCTGACCATGTCAAACATACCGTACAGTGGGCTGCCAGTAGGGCCTGCCATATCAGCAATAACCATGATCATAGGAACCATATTTTTGTGGATAATTGGTGCATTAATAACCTGTTGTTGTACCTTGACTAACTCTGTCAATGGCACGGTTTCACCCGATTGAGTTGGTAAGCGTAATAACAACACTTGCTTGAGATCTACTTTAGATGCCTCATCAAGTTGTAATCTAATTGGCGTGGGCTGAGCTAACTGTGCTTGATACAAATAACTCACATCTTTACCATCAACGGCTGTGCTGATGGTATCAACGATACTGGCGTACGAGACTCCCAATAAGCGAGCTTTATTACGGTCAATAATTACCTGCCATTTTTGTTGCTGTGCTGGCAAATAAATATCCATATCAACAACATGTTCTGTGTCCTTGAATCGTTGTAGTAAGTCATTGGCTGCTCGTTCGCGTAGCTCAGTGTTCGGTGCATAAACCTCTGCCACAATAGGTGACCACACTGGCGGTCCGGGGGGCACTTCAACAATCTTAATATTTGCATGGTAGCGAAGACCAATTTTTTGTAATGGTTCACGTACCGATGAAGCAATGGTGTGGCTGTCGCGGTCGCGATGTTTCTTATCAACCAGATTAACCTGGATTTCACCGAGCTCTTGGCTACTGCGCAAGAAATAATGTCTTACTAAGCCGTTAAAGTTCATCGGTGCATGAGTACCTGCGTACAATTGTAAATGCTCAATTTCTTTAACCGTCGTGAGATATTGACTGAGATCTTGCAATACTCTTTGAGTTTGCTCTACTGGTGTTCCTTCAGGCATGTCGACCATCACCTGAAACTCTGACTTGTTATCAAAAGGCAGCATTTTTAATATTACCGCTTGCATTACTGGCAAGGCGACAGCAAAAGCTATCAATAGAGCTATGCCTAACGCCAAACCTTTACGGGCTTTTGGTGCATGTTCGCCAATTAAAAAAGGGCTCATTATGCGGGTAAACAAGCGTGTTAATCGATTGTCTTCTTCTACCACAATGTCAGTACTTGCAGTTGAATTAGCTGAGTTATGAGATTTTTTGTGAGGCTTTAATAACTTATTGCTCAGCCATGGCGTCATAATAAAGGCGATTAATAACGAAATGATCATTCCCATACTGGCATTTATCGGAATAGGGCTCATGTATGGGCCCATGAGTCCCGATACGAATGCCATTGGCAAAAGGGCGGCAATAACCGTAAAAGTAGCCAGTATGGTAGGTCCGCCGACTTCATCAACGGCGTGTGGGATAAGTTCGCTAATGGGTTTATCACTCATTGCCATATGTCGGTGGATATTTTCGACCACAACAATTGCGTCATCAACCAAGATGCCAATCGAGAAAATAAGCGCAAATAACGAAATACGGTTGAGGGTGAATCCCCAAGCCCAAGATGCAAATAAAGTAATAGCTAGGGTAATAATAATAGCCACACCCACCACGGCAGACTCACGAACTCCCATAGTGAATAAAACTAACAGTACCACTGCCGATGTAGCAAAAATCAATTTAAAGATAAGTGTGTTCGATTTATCCCCAGCTGTTTTACCGTAGTTACGAGAGATCGCAACATCAACATTATTGGGAATTAATACATTATCGACAGCCTTGATTTTCGCTAAAACCGCATCAGCAATATCGACAGCATTGGTGCCTGCTTGTTTGCCTATCGCAATCGTTACAGCAGGATAAGTTCCCTTGTCGGTGACATGCCAAACATGTTGTTTGGGTATATCACTTTTGAGGCTTACATCGGCAATATCAGATAAATAAACGGCATGGGGAGTTGAGCTTCTAGCCGATGTTGCATCTGGTTGATTGACTTTTATCAGTAAATTATTGACATCATCAAGCGTA
Organism: Shewanella sp. SR43-8; assembly: GCF_014163775.1. NCBI lineage: Bacteria > Pseudomonadati > Pseudomonadota > Gammaproteobacteria > Alteromonadales > Shewanellaceae > Shewanella > Shewanella sp. SR43-8. The sequence continues at coordinate 168,575 of NZ_JACJDX010000010.1, forward strand.
CGTAAAAACTGTCCAGTTTGTAGTTTTATTTCTTGATTAAACTGTGTCAAGGATCCTAGCGTAGACAGCTGGTTATTATCTTGTAAAGTGGCACTAATATCGTTGAACGTGACGCCGAAACTGCTCATTTTGACAGGATCGATACGCACATTTAACACCATTTCGTGGCCACCCTGGCTGTAAATCTCTCGCGTGCCAGGTATCCGCTTTAGTTCGGTTTCCAAGCCAGATGCCACTAAGGTAAGCTGTTCTGCGGTGATGTTTGGGTCTTTAGACCAGAGGGTTAGGCCTACAATAGGCACATCATCAATGCCTCTGGGTTTAATTAATGGCTCACCAATGCCAGCGGCATGATTAAATTTATCTCGGTTAGAGTACAGTTGATTATATAAATTAACCACGGCCTCATCACGTGGAATACCGACATCAAAAATCGCGATAATCAACGCACCATCAGGTTGAGAGAATGAATAAAGAGTATCAATCCCTTTTATTTGAGAAATGATACGTTCAGCAGGCAAGGTGACTTGATTTTCAACTTCCGTCGGCGTGGCGCCAGGATAGGGAATAAACACATCTGCAAAAGTGACATCTATTTGTGGTTCTTCTTCTTTTGGTGTAATAATTACCGCAAAAAGACCCAGTAATAAGCCTAAAATAGCCAATAATGGGGTGATAGCACTTTGTTGAAATGCCTTTGCTATTGAGCCTGAGATGCCGAGTTTATTTGGTTCGTTGGGGGTTGTCATTCGGGCTACTCCTGAGCTTTTGTTGCTGAGGAATTAATTAAATAACGTCCTGCATCAATAACAATTTCATCGCCTTCCATAAGACCTGACAGCACTTCTACAGTATTTGTTTTAGTATCTATTCGGCCAATTCGTACCTGATTTAATACTATTTTATCGTTACTTACACGATACACAGAGGTTAAGTCACTGACTTGATGAATCGCCGATAATGGCACCACCAGACTCTTTCTACTGGGAAAGGCCACGGTTACTTTGATCCATTGCCCCACGATGATATCTTCGATATCAGCGGCATTTAGATTGACTCGCACTTGATGTTGATGAGTGAGTGGATCGGCAAATTGATACACATTAATATCACCGGAAGTGATTTCATTACCATTAGGTAATTGAATCGCAACTTGTGCTTGTTGTTGAAGCTGAGCAATATCTTGTTGTGGGACTTGAAATACCGCTCTGAGGTGTTGAGTATCATAACCAGAGAACAGTGCCTGACCATAAGATATTGTTTCACCTTGCTCAACAAAACGTTGAGTCATTCGGCCACTAAAAGGCGCACTCACGACTGTGTAATTTAAGCTTTCTTTGGCTTGTATTAATTGTGCTTGAGCAGCACTCACAGCTTGTTTGCTTGATTTTGCTTTGGCTGTGGCTTCATCCATGGCGCCTTTTGATATAGCCCCTTTAGGAAATAGGGCTTTATAGCGCGCATATTGTGCTTGTGCCTCAGTGTTTAGTGCTTCTGCTTTAGCCAGTTCAGCTTCCGCTCCCGCGAACCCAGCACCTTGCTCTTTATTAGTGATTTCCAGTAAAGACGCGCCTTGTGGTACTAAATCATTAACATCAAAATGGATATTAATAATCCTTCCTGAGGTTTGGGCTGAAATCGTTGCCGCTTTAATTGCTTCAATTTTTGCATCGTATATTCGCGGTTGATTTTGTTCGGAATATGCTAATTTTAATGTATTAACATCATAGGCTTGCACTGCAAGAGGTAATGCTATTGTGGTGAGGATAACACCGAGGAATAAATAATTTGTTAACCGAGACATATGAAAAGCCTATTTTTGAGTCTATAAGAAAATTCTAATGGACTTTATGCCGTTACGCAACCGATATATTAGAATTATTTTATATATTAGATCTTAATCATATTACGGAGATAAAAAAACCGCCAATTATTGCTAAATGGCGGTTTGGATAAAAAAGGATGATACTTTTTTAGTCCGTGGTGAATGAGCTAAAAAAGGCAGTCAATACTCATGGTTAAAGAGCACTGATTAACAAGTGCTAACTAAAAGCTGTAGTTATATTGTACTGAATAATAAACAGCATTTGATCGCGTTTGTGCTGAAATTTCACTGCTATAACCAGGTATTTGAGCAAGAAGCTTACTGTCTTCTAATACGGTAACATCTTCTCCGCGCACAAAAGCGATGCCTAAATCAACGCTCGATTTTTGGCTTAAGTCGTAACTGACGCCAGCGGTATACCAAGTACGATCAGAATCAGGAATTGATAATGATGAATGCTGATTCACAACACCTTGATCCGATGCTAAACCTGCGCGCAAAGTGAGATCTCGAGTGAGATTATAAGTTGCCCCTAAGCTTAAAAACCATGAATCCTTCCAGTGGTATTCTTTTAAGTCGGCTTGGTCAACACCATTGGCACCATCTTTAACGACGATTTTGTCAAACGAGCTCCAATTGGTCCACTGAGCCGTATAATGTAGCGCGAATTTATCCGTTAGCTGGTGAAAACCGGCAAACTGAGCAATATCTGCGATAGGAATATCAATTTTATTGTATTCAGTGTACTGATAATTTACATCGCCTTTGGCGGTAAGTTTTGGGCTAATGCGGTAGCTTAAACCAAAACGATTATCTGGATTAACTTCATACACCACACCAACAATCCCACCTAAAGCCCAACCATCGGCATCAACATCCACTAAGTTGCCGATCTGTGGATTGTCGCTTTTACGTGTGAGGGTTCCGCTACCATAAACGGCATCAACACCGAAGCCAAAACTGAACTCATCATTGACGCGATAAGACATGCTCGTGTTGAAATTAACGGTAACGACTTCTGTGTTACCTAATAAATCAACTGGAGTTGGAAGTGGCACAGCATTGCCACTTATAGTCGGTGTTTTATTGGCTAAGTTGCCTAAATCAGTGCCGGTGCCATAGTTACTGAATACCGCAACTCCGAAGGCCATTTTGTCGTTAATCGGGTTGATATAATAGAAATTCGGAATAACTTTTGCGTCAGCAGCGCTGTGTTCACTGCCAAAGGCGACATCTTGACCGCCAAAATTGCCTTTTGCATCCGATACCGACACATCGATATCAGCATAAACGACACCTAAAGATAATGCGGTTTCATCAAAGAGAGCCATAGCTGCAGGGTTACGAGATAAAACTGAGGCATTGTCAGCAATAACAGCATCCCCAGCCATTGCACGACCGATACCGGTAGCTGATTGACTATTTAACTGAAAACCGGCGGCTGAGGCTTGTACACTGATTAAGCTTATTGCGGTAGCAATGAGAGTCTTGTGGAATTTATTCATTATTATGTCCATTTATTATTACCGTTTTGTTCAAAGTTTATCCGCTTCAAACATTTGACGGTCAAAATTTAGGGCATCTTAGGTAAATGTGAACTATGTAACAACTCCGACCAGATGTTAGTTATTGTTAATATTAAGTTAATTCTAGTTTTTAGTCGTGAATTAGGTGTTTGATAGCATGGCAGTATATGTGAATTTCAGCTCCATTTTCGGCGATAACGACACCCTGGTTAGCTAAAGTTAAATTTTATTCATCGTGGATGTTAAGTAACTGCTGGATTAAATTCATAGTATTAAGTTGCTCATAAATACTCAATTAGCCGTCATGGTAGGGGTTGTTTTTACAGCTTATTTACTCGGGTTGAGTTGGGCAAGGTATGATGAGAAGGTAACTCAACTTCTATTAAAGAAGCTGAGTTACCAAGAAAACTTTTAATGCCATTATTGCGTTTTCAAAGACTCACGAAAAGCACTGAAATCAGCGATAGTTTTATCAGTGGGTGGTGATATTTTACTGACGATTACGCCCACTAACATAGCGAAAATAAACCCTGGGACAATTTCATATAGCTCAAAAATACCGCCAGTCATTTGTTTCCAAACCACAACAGTTATAGCACCTACTAAAATCGTTGCAATTGCACCGTTGCGGCTATAGCCTTGCCAAAACAGCGATAACAGCACTACTGGACCAAATGCAGCACCAAACCCGGCCCATGCATAACTGACTAGCCCTAAAACACTGCTTTCTGGATTAAGCGCAACAACTCCAGCCACTAATGCGATGGCTATAACGCCAATACGACCGACTAACATTAATTCTTTACTACTGGCTTGTGGACGCAACCATTTAAGATAAAAATCCTCGGTGATCACGCTAGAGCAGACTAACAACTGCGAATCGATAGTACTCATGATGGCAGATAAGATAGCTGCAATAAGCAAACCACCAACCCAAGGGTTAAACGCGGCATGGGCTAAATGAATAAACACGGTTTCTGAGTTTTCAAGTGGTTCGGCGGCAAAATAAAGGCTGCCGGCAATGCCTGTTGCTAAGGCACCAAATAGTGACACTATCATCCAAGTCATGGCAATACGCCGAGAAAGGACTAAGTCTTTTGGGCTGCCGATAGCCATAAAACGAGACAAAATATGCGGTTGCCCGAAATAACCTAACCCCCAAGCCAGTAAAGACACAAGGCCAATAACAGTGGTGTTCTCATTAATAAACGACAACATCGCCGGGTCTATCTGTTCAAAACCTGCTTGTGTATCTGGCTGACTAAAGATGGATACGGGCACAATAATTAAGGCTATTAACATTAAGCAGCCTTGAAAGAAGTCAGTCCAACTAACCGCAAAAAAACCGCCGACAAAGGTATAAGATACAATAATAAATGAGCCTATTAATAAGGCGACGGTATAATCGAGACCAAAGACTTTTTCAAATAATATTGCGCCGCCGACCATGCCTGAGGAGGCATAAAAAGTGAAAAAGATCAGAATCGTTAATGCGGAGACTAATTTTAATAGCCCATGAGAGTCATTAAAACGGTTCTCAAAAAAGTCGGGTAAGGTTAGTGAATTATTGGCCACTTGGGTATAAATACGCAGACGCTTAGCGACAAATAGCCAATTAAGCCAAGCGCCAAATACTAATCCAAAACCAATCCATGCTTCACCCAAGCCACTTAGATAAACTGCCCCTGGCAAACCCAGTAATAACCAGCCCGACATATCTGATGCACCCACACTAAGTGCGGTGACTGCGGGCCCCATTTTTCGTCCGCCAAGAATATAATCATCGACAGTATCGGTTTTGCGGTAGGCCCAGTACCCAATACCCATCATTAAGGCCAAGTATCCTATAAAGGTAATGAGGATCGGTGTTTGAATATCCATATAGTTCTCAAGAGATTATTTTTGTGTTCGACATGCTAGCAGAAGTTAGAGATAGTTCACACTTTGAATTATTCAAGTGTAAAAAAAATCCGCTATTCAATGAAGTAGCGGATTTTAGATTGTCACCGACAGTGTTTAAATAAAGGTATTTTCAACTTCTTTTTTGACAAACTCAAGATTAGAAGCTGGTTCTCCCACCAAGACCATATAGGCATCGGCTGTTTGAAAACTTTGACCTTTATATTGGTTATCAGCAAAAGCTTCTTCTAATACAATACGCTTCTCAATGGGCACAATGAACAAGGTGACCTTATTGCCATTCTCGTCAGCCATGACTAAATGCAATGATTTGACACCTTGAAAATCACAATATGAGGTGAAAAAAACACGCCCTGGTTGTTTGATAAACTTTGAGTCATTCAATCCATCGACACTGGCGAGTTTAAAATTAACATCATTAAAGCCAATATCCTGTTCCATGATTAATGCTTTGGTTTCATGGTGTACATGAGCTAGCGAGTTTTCGCTTAAGTTTACTGGCGTAAAACGTAATAAACTAAAACTGACTCCGACGATAAAAGCCACTGATGCAGCCATCGCCATCATGTAGCGAGTATGTTTTTTACTTTGTTGATGTTGGCTTAATTGCTGTCGCAAAATCAATTTATCAGCCAAATCATCTGGGACACTAATATTGAGTGCTTGCATGAGTTTATGGTCAAATGCTTTTAGATCTTTGATAAATTTTGCATCATCTTCATGTTCAGCTAAATGAGTTAAAAATTCATCTGACTGATTATTGGGGTCACCGTATGCTTGGCGACGAAACTGTAGATCATCCATTTGATTGACCTCTTACCTCAGGTGCTTCGAGAGCGTCTTTTAACTGGTTTCTGGCTCTAAATAAGCGCGTCATTACCGTATTTCGATTCAGTTCAAGTATGGCGGCAATTTCATCGCCACTAAACCCGCCAATAAGCTGCAATAACAAAGGTTCTCGGTATTCAATATCGAGTTTACCAATTTGACGACGCAACCAATACTGTTCAGTGTCTTCTTCATGACTTGTGGATAATACATCCTCAAGTAAATCTTGTTCTACGTCGCTGTAGTTAAATTGTTTACGTTCAAAACGTCTGGCATTTTCACGCCTTAAAATTGTGATCAGCCATGCCTTAGCAGCTTTATCATCGTTTAACGAGTCTAAAGACCGCCACGCTCTTAAGAACGTCTCTTGGGTGATATCCTCAGCAACATGTTTATCACCACATAACCAAAAGGCGTAGCGAAATATGTCGGTATGAAGTGCCCTGACAAGGCTATCGTATCGTCGTTGTTTTGTTAGCATCTCAGATAAGACCGCGGGTTCGGACTTTTTCTTTCGCAGGGAATCGAACATTTTTTAACTTTGTTGAGTTAATAATAACTAACAGCTTAAAAAGCGGGGGGATTAATAGCAAGCTAAATAGCAGAACCTGTCTGCTATTTAGCGTTTAAATATTAGGGATTTAGTTGTTTAATTAATGATTTTTTACCTGCATCAGGTTGCCGATAAGCCAAAATGGCATCCATAAGTGATTTTTTGTCAATTGCTTGTGGATGATTACTGTATTTATCTGCTTGTAATTTATTCAGTGCCGCCGACAATTGCTCAGATAATCCACTGATTTGCGTTAGCGTCATAAATTTTCCTAAGCGTTCACTAAAATAGCCTTGTACTGCGACAATAGCAGCACTGCTATCGTTACGGTCACATGCATCGATAATGGCATCGAGGCCTTTTGCGGTTGTTTTAGGCTTTGTGTTTTGACTTTTATTGTCATCATCTGTGTATGGCTGTGCTCGGTTTGCCGATACCGCCTTACGCCATAATACTAAGGTGATAAGCCATAACATCCCCAGAACGGCACTCAATAGTGGCCAATATCCGCGACCTTGAACTGCGCTAAAATTATCAACGGGTGGAATGTCTGTGGTTGCCGTTGAGCTGCCGATTACGTTAATTGTTCGTTCTGGTAACGTGGCAAATTGTTGTTTTTTAAGATGTGGGTTCCACCAAGGTACACGGATCTCAGGTAGGGTATAGGTTCCTGGTTTTGTTGGCACAATCGCGGTAGTGATACTGTATTGCGACACGACTTGGTTGTCGCGAACAAAAGTTTGTCTTACTGGTTTTTCTGGGTAGGCTTTTAAGCCTTCAGTCAGCGGAATATCAATATCTGGTAAACTGGTGTCATCAGTATTGGATGCGATTAAACTAATTGAACGGGTAATTGGGCTACCGACTTCAAATTCACTAACATCTTCTGGCCAAGTTTCTTTTAATACAGCAATATCACTGACTAACCATTTTCCTTTATAGCTTGGGGGAATAGGGTTGATTTGAATTACCTGCCTTTCGGCTGCAGTTTGTATTGGTCGACTTTCATTAAAACCAAACATACCTCCACGCCTAGGAGCCTCGACAATAACATCACCCGAAAAGCCGGCGCCATTAATCACCAACTCTCCAGGCAGATCAGCAATAATCCCATAAGTACGTTCAATCACTCTAAAACGGCGGCCATCGACAATTTCGCTTCCGTCTTTATCCTCACCGATTTGCTTGATTTGTGCCCCTTCAATGGCTGGAGCACTGAGCACTCCACGTTGTAATTCTACTGCAAGATACAATTTTACTTTATAGGTGATTAACTGGCCGACATAAGCATCAGAGGCACTCGTCGATATTCTCATGAATACATTTTCAGCTTTGTCGGCTGTTGTGCCTTGTGGGATCACTTTAAGATTAATCGGGTTTGAACTCACGCCTTTGATGTTAAATGCGGGAATAGTGATATTACCTACTGATTTAGGTGATAATAATATCTGCCAACGAGTTTCTTTTGTGGTGTCAAAATTAACCATTTTGGTACTGCGACCTACACTGGTTCTGCCGACAATAAAGTTTTTCAGTAATATCGAAGTGTCTAATTCGTTGGCACTGAGATCGTCGTCAGCAGTTACATCGAGTACGAAGTATTCACCTGCAACCACAGGGTTACGGTCTACAGTTGCTTGTACTTGGCTCATTGCAAATACAGGGGCTGCAATAATCAATAGCAATAAGCTAAAAAAAGTTCTAATTACCACTGTTCATTATCCTCACGTGGTTGACTGTTTTGACGACGTTTTTGATATTCAAGTTGCATTTTATTACGGATTAATACTTGGGGATCTTCATTGATAGCGCGAAGAGCCCTTTCCATGTCCGCTGGCAGTGAATCTTGATTCATCTGCGATGCTGATACCATTTCAGCTGGTTTATCTTGCGAATTACCTTCGGCGTTTGCAAGGTCAGAAGCCTTAGCTGCGCTCATTTTCTGTTTATCATCAGTAGGCTGATCTTCATTTTTGCTCGCACTGGCTTGCATGCTAGATTCATTACTTTCAGGTGAGTCTTGCGATTGATCATTTTTGGGTGAGCCCTTGTTATCATTAGTATTTGGTGATGATTGTGGCTCTGAGCTATTTTGTTGTGAGTCATTTTTTTGCTCACCTGACGGCTGATCATTTGATGCTGATTGAGATTGTTTTTCATCTTGCTTTTGATCTTTTTCAGCTGACTTATCGCTGTCAGAGGAGCTATCATTACTGTCTTTAGATTGAGTTTCAGCGCGCTGATCTTGGTTTTGCTGACTCGATTGGTCTTGCTGATCTTGCTGGTTTTTTTGTTCACCGGGCTGAGACTTATCCGGTTCTGACTGTGGTGATTTGTCTTTATTAGAAGATTGCTCAGAAGATGAGTTTTGATCATCTTTTGAGTCGGATGAGCCTTGTTGTGATTTATCCGACTCTTGTTCTGATGAGTCTTTTTTCTGTTGTTCGAGCAGTTGTTGAGCTAAGGCTAAATTCTGTTCAGCTTCGATAAAAGGTGATTGCGCGGCAATCGCTTTTTGATAACGAGTAATGGCTTCTGGGTAGTCTTTCAACTGCATCAATGCATTACCTTGGTTGAATAATCCTTGGGCAGTATTATTTTGTTCAAACTCAGCCAGTGCCTGTTGATAATTACCCGCTTTGTAATGTGCAGAGGCGCGCCATTGAGTGTCTTTAAATGTGTCAGCAGCTTGAGCAAACTCACCTTGCTGAAAGGCCGATTCGGCTTGTTGATCTTGGGTTTGCCATAAATCTTGCCACACCGACGCTTGTGCTGGTTGACTGTGAGTTAGGCCAAACGCCATTGCTGCAGACAATAGCAAAACAGGATTAAGCATAACCGTTAATAATCCTTGTCTAAAACTCATTAATATTGGGATGACTAATAACATTGCCAGATATGGCCCGAGATCTTGCCAAGTCTCACCAGCGAGTTCTGTTTCACTCGCTTTGCCGTCTGAGGCTAACCATTGTGTAAGAGTTGAAATATCGCTGCCATCTGTTTGCGCTGGCACTAGGATACCCTGATGTTGCTTTACTAGTTTTTGTAATAAACCATAATCGGTTTTAGCGACAACCACTTCATTACTGTTATCTCGCAATAACTGACCATCAGCTAAACGGATCGGGGCGCCTTGTTTACTGCCAAATGCCATAATGGATAAACGATAGCGGTCGTTGACAGCACTGGTTGCTTGATTAAATTGCTGTGCAGAAATGCCATCGGTCATCACTATAATGTCGCCACTGACATGGCCACCTTGAGCTAATAGTTTCTCTGCCAGTGATAATGCTGCTGCTAAATTAGATCCTTTGGTTGGCATAATATCAGGTGATAATGTGGGTAATAAATTTAAAATGGTGCTGCTATCACGAGTTAACGGGCTGATAGTGTAAGCGTCACCAGCGTAGGCAATGAGTCCTGTTTCGCCTTCTTTGAGTTCGTTTAGTAAATCGGTAGCTCTAAATTTGGCATAAGATAAGCGATTCGGGCTTAAGTCCGTGGCATACATAGACTGCGACATGTCCATAATGAGCACTCTACCTTGCTCAGTAGCAAATACCGGCAAACTTTGTTTATTCAACGCTGGGCCGGCAAGCGCAATCACTGCAATTATCCAGCAGGCAATCAGTATCCATTTAGGTTGATGAGTTTTCTCCACGGTTTGGGTCACCAGTAACTGACTTAAATGCGGGGAGATATATTGTTTCCATGCTGATTGCTGGCTATGTCTACGCCAAAATAATGCACTTAATATCAATACTGGAATCATGCCCAATAGCCATTCAGGGCGAATGAAATGTATCATTGTTGATCCGCCTCTTTGCTAGACTTGATTTTAGGCCATAACTGATTTGGCCATTGTTGCTGCAGACTAATTAAGAAGCTGATTAGTAATGACATTAATAAAGGCCAATAAAATAATTCACTTTTTGGGCGGTAACTTAATTGATCTCGGCTTACCGGCTCTAACTTGTCTATTTCTTGATAAATGCTGTTTAACTCTTCACTGTTACGAGCTCTAAAATATCGACCTTTAGTGATGCTGGCTAATTTTTTGAGTTGCTCCTCGTCTAAATCCATTGAAGGATTAATTCGCTCTTTACCAAAAATAGTACGCCGTTCTAACATTTCAGCGCCCACGCCAATAGTGTAAATGGTGACATTACGTTTAGCCGCAATTTGGGCTGCGACTTCGGGGTCAATATTGCCAGCATTATTAGAACCGTCAGTGAGGAGAATTAGTACACGGTTACTTTCATCGACTTTATCAAAACGTTTTACCGCTAAGGCAATCGCTTCACCAATAGCGGTTTGCTTGCCTACTAGGCCTATTTGCGCATCATCTAAAAACGTGGCTACAGAGCGGCGATCTAGGGTCAACGGTGCTTGTAAATAGGCATGGTCTGCAAATAATATGAGTCCGAGCCGATCTCCTTTTCGACGCTCAATAAAATCACTTAATACATGCTGAATTAACGTAAATCGATTAACCGTTTGCCCGTTTATCACCATATCTTCAATTTGCATACTGCCTGATAAATCAACCGCCATCATTAAATCACGACCTTTGGCGGGTAATTCAATCGGGTCTCCTAACCATTGTGGCCTTGCGATTGCTAATAGAATAAAAGTCCACATTAACCAATACCGTTTACGACTCACTTTGTGTTTGACCGCCCTTGAGTGCGTCATCGTAGTAGCGATGCCTGGTAACTGTAAATGTCCACCGACACTGTCTATATTAATACGCTTAATCAATAACGGCAGTGGCAGTAAGAGTAATAACCATGGCCAGTAAAATGCTAACATTTGGCCTCCTGATGTGGATTGTTGGATATTAAGGTCGCATCACTAAAAGCATGCTTATTGTTGAGCCAAGCTTGTGCTAACTGGAGTAATTGGGCTTTTTCGGCTTGATCTAAGCCGCTCGCTTGGTGACGCTTAACGAGTAATTGTCCTATTTTATGTTGTTGATCTGGCGCGAGACGAGTATCTAACCAATCAAACCAAGGTTGACCATTGAGTTTAGCGAGGTGTTCTCGTGGTAGATAAGTTAATGCGGTACGCTTGAGTAAGCTATTGACTTGTGATGCAAAGCTATTATCTTCGACATTATAACTTTGTAAAAGTGTTAGGGCTATTTTGCGTGGTGCATGATATTGATGTTGTTTATATAAACGCTTGCCCAACCAAACGGCTAAAATAATCAATACGGCTGCGATTATCCAATATCCTGGCGCAATCGGCATGGTGCTGATCGGGGCGGGTAACGCAATATCGTGCAATTGAGCTAAAGCCGATGCGTTGGCATCAATTGGCATTGGTTGTGATGGTATGTTTGGCGTGGTCATTTAACGTAAAATATCCAATTGGGCACTGAGCGGTTTAGCGGCATCAATTAATTTTGGTTGCACTTTAATCAAATTCATTAAAGCAAAAAATTGTTGTTGCTGCGCTTGTTGATTCGCTAACCAAGCCTCGTAACTTTGCCGAGTTAAGGTCAATTGTTGTTGGCCATCTCGAACGGGTAAGGCAAATTGTTTTGGTAACGCCAAGGTTCCTTGTCTTAATGGATCGGTTACCACAAATGCTCCGATATCACAGTGACGTGATAACTCAGTTAATGGTGCTAAGCATTGTTGGTTAATATGTTGACCGTCGGTAATAATCCAGATTAGAGAACCAGGTTTTGCAATACGTTGTAAACGTTGACAGGCTTTAAACATATGGCCTGGATCAGGTGACAATTGATTAATTTGCTTTAATTGCTGCTGATGAACATCAATTAACCCCGACGTTAATTGCAAAATACCTTGGCGGCGACTTCGCGGTTTAAGTTCTAAGTGATTAGTTTCACTGGCGATTAACGCCCCAAGCCTGTCGCCATTATTGATTGCATTCCAACCTAATGTGGTCGCTAAATGGGCTATCTGGACAGATTGAAGTACTAATTGCGAGCCAAAATATGAGCTGTGGCTCAAATCTATCAACAGCAGGATAGGACGTTCGCGTTCCTCCACAAATAACTTAGTGTGCGCAACTCCGGTTCGCGCAGTTACTCGCCAGTCAATGGTTCGAACATCATCACCATTTTGGTAATGACGAACTTCAGCAAACTCCATACCGCGGCCTTTTATTTGACTGCTTCGATGACCCGACAAGGCTGCTTTTGCCCGCGACTTATGATCGGGGAGGGCGCGCGACAAGCTTTGGCAAGCAATTAATTCTTGCTCATTTAAGCTCATACCATCACTGTAAAGGGGTAATGAGTAGGTTTGGTTCATCATAATCTAATTATGCTCAATAATAAGTGCACCTATTGCAACATCTACGGTACGGCAACTTGACTCAGAATATGATCAATCACTTGATCTGCCGTAACACCTTCAGCTTGAGCTTGATAGCTGAGTAACAAGCGGTGCCGTAAAACATTGGGCGCAACCGCTTGAATATCTTCTGGCGATACAAAGTCTCGTTCATACAGCCAAGCGCGTGCTCTTGCACAACGTTCTAATGAAATCGTGGCGCGTGGACTGACGCCATACTCGAGCCATTTTGCTAAATCTGCGCCATATCTTGCTGGTTGGCGAGTCGCCATAATAATCTCAACGATGTACTTTTCGAGTGGCTCAGCTAAATAAATATCTAATGCCTGATCTCTTGCTGCAAAAACATCTGCTTGCGCAACAGGATCTATCGTTGGTAATTGGTGTGTCTTAGCCTCTTTACGGGACTGGCGTAAGATTTCGCATTCGGTTTCGGCATTGGGGTAATCGAGGTTTAAATGCATTAAAAAACGATCTAACTGTGCTTCAGGTAAGGGGTAGGTACCTTCGTTTTCGAGTGGGTTTTGAGTTGCCATGACTAAAAAAAGTGGCGGCAGAGGATAACTGTGTTTTCCTACAGTAACTTGGCCTTCAGCCATGGCTTCTAATAAAGCAGATTGTACTTTGGCAGGGGCTCGGTTAATTTCATCTGCAAGGATTAAGTTATGGAAAATGGGCCCTGCTTCAAATTCAAATGTACCGGTTTGTTGGCGATAAATATCGGTACCGGTTAAATCGGCAGGCAGCAAATCGGGCGTAAACTGAATACGATGAAACTCACCTTCGACACCGTCGCATAGTGCTTTTACGGCTCGCGTTTTTGCTAAACCTGGTGGACCTTCAACTAATAAATGACCATTTGCGATAAGTGCTATCAGCAAGTTTTCTGTTAATACGGGTTGACCTAAGACAACAGTATCTAAATAGGCGCGGAGTGAGTGAAAACGACTTAACGGCATAGTAGTACTCAATTTATTTAGTTGGCATTGGGTGTATTAAATCCTATGTTATGAATTCTATTGGTTTTTGGCTAGTAGGATTAACACAATTTAACTCTTTATGAAGTAGATAGTTGTAAACGCCTGTTTAAAACCGTTCAATAAAAAGTTAGAATCAGGTCACACTTTGATGGTCTGACCAGATTATCTGGCAACATATAAACTTACCGGCTGAGCCGAGATGAGCTAACAATAATAGAGGGTGACACATGAGTGATAGACAACAAGTAACGAATTCCCGGGGTGAACGCATTGCGATTGTTGCCGGTTTAAGAACACCATTTGCAAAACAAGCAACAGCCTTTCATGGCGTATCTGCGCTAGATATGGGCAAAATGGTGGTAAATGAGTTGCTGTCTCGCTCTGAAATTGATCCTCAATTAATTGAACAACTAGTGTATGGCCAAGTTGTACAAATGCCAGCAGCGCCAAATATAGCCCGTGAAATTGTACTGGGTACCGGAATGAATGTGTCAACTGATGCCTATTCTGTCACTCGAGCTTGTGCAACTAGTTTCCAGTCTGCGGTTAACGTCGCTGAGTCAATTATGACTGGCAACATTGAAATCGGTTTAGCGGGTGGTTCGGATTCTTCTTCTGTGTTACCGATTGGTGTATCAAAGAAGCTGGCACATGCTTTAGTCGACTTAAATAAAGCACGCACTTTTAAGCAGAAATTTGCGATTGCACGCCGTTTAGGTTTGAAAGACTTAATGCCTGTCCCGCCTGCGGTTGCTGAATATTCAACGGGTTTGTCTATGGGGCAAACCGCAGAACAAATGGCTAAGACTTATAGCATCAGTCGTGCCGATCAAGATGCATTAGCGCATCGTTCACATACATTAGCCACTGACACCTGGAATTCTGGCGTGCTTCAACAAGAGGTGATGACAGCTCATATTCCACCTTTTAAACAATTTATTGACCGCGATAATAATATTCGTGAAAACTCTGTATTAGAGTCTTATGCCAAATTACGTCCCGCATTTGATCGTAAACACGGTACCGTGACTGCCGCGAATAGTACGCCATTAACTGATGGTGCATCGGCAATCATTTTAATGAGTGAAGGTCGAGCCAAAGCTCTAGGTTATCAGCCAATTGGCTATATCAAAAGTTATGCATTTACCGCTATTGATGTTTGGCAAGATATGTTAATGGGGCCGTCTTATGCCACGCCATTAGCACTAAAACGCGCAGGAATGGAATTAGAAGATTTAACCCTCATTGAAATGCACGAAGCATTTGCGGCGCAAACATTAGCTAACATGCAAATGTTTGCTTCAAAGAAATTTGCTGCAGAGAAGTTAGGTCGTAGTCGCGCCATTGGCGAAATCGACATGAGTAAGTTTAATGTTTTGGGGGGCTCGTTGGCTTATGGCCATCCTTTTGCGGCAACCGGAACACGTTTGATTACCCAAGTGTGTCGAGAGCTTAAGCGTCGTGGTGGTGGAACTGGATTAGCGACAGCTTGTGCCGCAGGTGGTTTAGGTGTTGCAATGATTTTAGAGGTGGAGTAATGAGCATGGAAAAAACATTTAATTTAGCTCGTCGTGACGATGGTATTGCGATTTTAACAATGGATGTTCCTGGTGAAACCATGAACACCTTAAAAGAACAATTTGGCCCTGAAATTAGTGACATCTTAACCGAAATTAAAGCTGATAATAGTATTAAAGGCTTGGTAGTTATTTCTGGCAAGGCGGATTCATTTGTTGCTGGTGCTGATATCACAATGTTAGCCGCTTGCAAGAGTGAAGCTGATGCCAAAGCATTGTCACAACAAGGTCATGTGGTTTTTTCTGAGCTTGAAGGCTTATCCATTCCGGTTGTTGCCGCTATCAACGGTGCTTGTTTAGGCGGTGGTTTAGAGTTAGCGCTAGCGTGTCATTTACGTGTATGTAGCGATGATAAAAAAACCATGCTAGGAGTGCCTGAAGTACAACTGGGTCTGCTGCCTGGCGGCGGTGGTACACAGCGTTTACCTCGATTAGTCGGAATTGCAACTGCGTTAGATATGATGCTTACTGGCAAGCAAATTCGTCCTAAACAAGCATTAAAAATGGGTTTAGTGAATGATGTTGTCCCTAACTCTATTTTGCTTGAAACTGCGATTGAGTTAGCAAAAAAAGGCAAACAAGCTGCAAAACCTGTGGTGCAATCTAAAATTAATCAGTTTTTAGAATCATCTTCGTTTACTCGCGATATTATGTTTGATCAAGCTCGTAAACAGGTAATGAAGAAAACTCAGGGTAATTATCCTGCACCTGCCAAAATTATTGATTGTGTTCGCCAAGGTATGAATAAAGGCATGGTGAAAGGGCTTGAGGTTGAAGCGACCCATTTTGCTAATTTGGTGATGTCAAAAGAGTCTGCTGCATTACGTAGCTTGTTCTTTGCCACTACGGAAATGAAAAAAGAAACCGGTGCTGAAGGCGCTGTGCCACGTAAAGTTAAAAAAGTAATGGTATTAGGTGGTGGTTTGATGGGCGGTGGTATTGCCTCTGTTACGACTACTAAAGCTAAAATTCCAGCACGTGTAAAAGACATTTCAGAGCAGGGACTCAGTAACGCACTATCATATGCTTACAAGCTTTTAGATAAAGGCGTAAAACGTCGTCATATGACACCCATCGCGCGTGATAATGTCATGGCATTAATGACAACAACCACTGAATATACCGGTATTAAAGATGCCGATATCGTGGTTGAAGCGGTATTTGAAGACTTAGCGCTTAAACATAAAATGGTTCAGGATGTTGAGCGTGAATGTGGTGAAAACACCATTTTTGCATCGAACACTTCATCTTTACCTATTGGTCAGATTGCTGCAGCGGCAAGCCGTCCTGAAAATGTGATCGGTTTACATTATTTCTCTCCGGTAGAAAAAATGCCCTTAGTTGAAGTGATTGCGCATAAAACCACATCACCCGAAACCATTGCTACTACAGTGGCGTTCGCACGCAAGCAAGGAAAGACACCTATCGTAGTTCAAGATGGTGCTGGTTTTTACGTTAACCGTATTCTAGCCCTGTATATGAACGAAGCGGCACAGTTATTACTTGAAGGTCAGCGTGTTGAGCATCTAGATCGCGCGTTAGTCAAGTTTGGTTTCCCTGTGGGGCCAATGACGTTGCTCGATGAAGTGGGCATTGACGTAGGAGCTAAAATTTCGCCAATTTTAGAAAAAGAGCTCGGCGATCGTTTTAAAGCCCCCGCAGCCTTTGACAAGTTATTAGCCGATGACCGTAAAGGTCGTAAAAATGGCAAAGGTTTCTACCAATACGGGCCTAAAGCTAAAAAAGCCAAATTGGTTGATGAATCAGTTTATAAGGTACTCGATATCGCAATAGCTTCAGATAAAGAAGCAAAAGATGTTGCAGAGCGTTGTACCATTCAAATGCTTAATGAAGCCGTTCGTTGTCTGGAAGAG
The DNA here is from genome assembly GCF_014163775.1 of Shewanella sp. SR43-8. NCBI lineage: Bacteria > Pseudomonadati > Pseudomonadota > Gammaproteobacteria > Alteromonadales > Shewanellaceae > Shewanella > Shewanella sp. SR43-8. The sequence continues at coordinate 185,987 of NZ_JACJDX010000010.1, forward strand.
GGGATTATTGCCTCTTCAAGAGATGGTGACATCGGTGCGATATTCGGTATTGGCTTCCCCCCATTCTTAGGTGGCCCGTTCCGTTATATCGACACCTTAGGTGCAAGCAATTTAGTGGCAACTTTACACGGCTATCAATCACTCTACGGTGACCGTTTCGCACCGTGCGACACTTTAGTCAAAATGGCCAGTGATGGAAGCCAATTTTATAAAAAGTAATAAGGCTGTTTTTATTTAGCGAATAAAAAGTTATCAAGTTGTAAAAAAGCGGCAATTGTTTGCCGCTTTTTTATTTATTTAAGGCATGCTTTTGCCTGATTTTTAATCAGATAGATGCCTCTTTAGGGTGTAATACTCATTGTTGATGATGATAGCGTAAACTATTATGTGGGTGATATTTCGCCATTAAGCTGTCATAACTTGGATCTGATGGCGTTAATATTATGACTTGCGAGTCAAAGATGAGTCGTAATGATGTGCTGGTAGGGATGAGATTTACTGAGTTATTTAATTTACTGACTTATTTGGAGTTAGCGATAATGCAGTTCAGTTGGTTATTCATGCTTGTTTTATTGAGTATTAGTAGTGGTTTTCTATTTGGTTTTGCAGCTTATAAGCATGGATTAGCAGTAAAGCGGTGGGGATGTGTTGGTTGTATACTAGGGCCACTTACTTACCCATTGTTTAGCACACACAAACGCTTAGCTGATATGAAGGTTTGGCGATATGGCCGTTATAGCATAGAAGGCTAATCTCATTTCAGTTTGTTATATCAAAATTCACATTTCAAATAACAAAAAAGGAGCTTATGCTCCTTTTTTATGGCTGATGGTTAACCATCAGTATTTTAAGAATTACTTCCACCAAGCTCTGGCTTGGATAACTTCAAGGTGATTTAAACCTTCAGGCAATTTTACTTTTTTACGAGCTGGTTTTGCTAAACCAAGTGCTATTTTTAGAGAAGTAAACATAGGGTTCTCCTTAAGCTATTTGAGTGTCTAGGACTTTGATGTATGGAATGCCAGCAGTTTGAGTGTCTAGGACTTTGATGTATGGAATGCCAGCAGTTTGGGTGTCTAGGACTTTGATGTATGGAATGCCAGCAGTTTGGGTGTCTAGGACTTTGATGTATGGAATGCCAGCAGTTTGGGTGTCTAGGACTTTGATGTATGGAATACCAGCAGTTTGGGTGTCTAGGACTTTGATGTATGGAATACCAGCAGTTTGGGTGTCAAGGACTTTGATGTATGGAATGCCAGCAGTCTGGGTGTCAAGGACTTTGATGTATGGAATGCCAGCAGTTTGGGTGTCAAGGACTTTGATATATGGAATGCCTGTTATCTGATCCACATTATTCTGAACAGTAGTATTTATTAGTAGAGTTTTAGCTTTTACATTATCTACCGCATTAGGCATAGCAATACTTGCAAAAGTTAACGCAGATAAAACTGCTACTGTAATCATTCCTTTAATCATTTTAATCTCTCTTATATTTAGTAATTCAGGCTCAGGGTTAAATAACAATATTATTTTGACAACTGAACTTGTATTTGCATTTGTTATGCCAAATATAAGAGAGAGTGATTTATTTTTTTATTTGGATTTCGTTGATGGTATCAAACTTAAGTTTATCGGCAGCAAGCATTAGCTCAAAGTCGGCTTCTCTAATAGGTTTGCTGTATATATATCCTTGAATTTCCTCACAATTAAGTGCTTTTAAGATGTTTAATTGAGCCGTTTGTTCTACACCTTCACCTACCACAGTCAGTCCCATATTGTGGGCTATGGTAATAATTGAATCGACCATCTTGAGATCTCTGTCGGATTTATCAATGTCATCGACAAAGGTTTTATCAATTTTTAAGCAGTTAATCGGGAATCTTTTTAGATATGACAAAGAGGAGTAACCGGTACCAAAGTCGTCAAGTGCCAAGCTAACGCCCATTTTTGCTAATTGTTGCATCACCTTAATCGCTTGCTCTGGATTTTTAATCACAGTCCCTTCAGTGATCTCAAGTTCTAAGTGTTTAGCTGGTAATTTTGTGAGTCGTAAAATTGACTCTATTCGTTGTTGCAGATCAGGAAGAGCAAATTGCCTTGACGATAAATTGACAGCGACTCTGCCACTAAACAGGCCTGATTCGAGCCATTTTTGCGCGGCAAAGCAAGCTTTTCTTAGCACCACGTCACCAATTTCAACAATCAAACCATTTTCTTCGGCCAAAGGAATAAATTCATTCGGTCCTATCAAGCCTAATTTAGGATGATTTAATCTTACTAATGCTTCCATACCGGTGAGACGATCTTTCTTCACATCAATTTTAGGTTGGTAATAGACTTCAAATAAATCGTCTTTGAGTGCTTCTCTGATTAAGGTTTCTATTTCAAGTTGACGTAATGCGTTTTGGTTTAATGATTCTGAATAGAACTGATAGCGATTACCACCGCCAGATTTTGCGTGATACATGGCGATGTCTGCTTTACGTAATAATGCTTGCTCGTTTTGCTCATCTTCAGGGTAAAGCACAATACCAATACTAATACCGAGTACGAGTGAATCATTATTAAGAATAAAAGCCGGCTTTAAACAATTAATCACTTGTGTGGCAATGGCGGCGCATGCACCTATATCAGGATGTTGATCGACGAGTAAGGCAAATTCATCTCCTCCAAGGCGGTATAGGCTGGCATGTTTGGGAATGGCTAATTTAATTCTCTCTGCTACACCAATTAATAAATCATCACCAATCTGATGGCCTAAAGAATCGTTAATACGCTTAAAATTATCTAAATCAAGCACCATTAACGTATGATGAATATCTTTTTTGACTAGGTTACTTAGTGTGACTTGCAAACTAGAACGATTAGGTAAACCGGTAAGTAAGTCATTGTTGGTCAGCTTTCTGAGCTCTTCTTCCTGTTGTTTACGACGTGTTATATCTGAGAAAACACCGACATAATGGCTGGTTTCACCTTGTTCATTGTAGATGGCATCAATGGTTAGCTCCATTAAGAAAAAATTGTCTTTACCTTTACTGGCTTCAATTTCGCCGCTCCAACGACCTTGTTGTTTTAGTAAGTTTCTTATTTGTTCAGAATAGCTCGCTGGATAGCGAGAGAAGTTGAGTATTTCATCGACAAATTTTTCTCTTGTTAATTCACTGAGTTCACAGCAAGCTTCATTTACTTCAACAAATTGATATTTTTCATCAAGAATAAACATCCCCTCAGAGATATTTTCAATAGCTCTTGCGAATAAACGCAATTGCTCTTCTGCTTGTTTTATATTATTAATATCTTTAATCGTGCCAGTCATACGCAAAGGTCGATCTTTTTGATCGCGCTCGACAATTTTTGCTCTATCTAAAATCCATATCCATTGCTGGTTACGTGCTTTGACTCGATATGCTATTTCAAAATGGTCTGTCAGTGCGCTAAAGTGATCATTTAACGCTTTGGTCACCCGTTCTCTATCGAGAGGGTGGATATTACTTTCTTCATCAGGATTACCCGAGCGACGGCCGTCTTGAGGGAAGTCTAAAGAGCCCCAGATGTTCGAGCGGTAAATTTTGCCACTTTCAATATCCCAATCCCACATTTCATCGCCACTTCCCCACAAAGAAAGTTTTAACCGCTCTTCGCTTTGTGCTATTTGTTTTTGGATTTGTCTACGGCGGATAATTGCTCTAACAGATAAAGATATTATTATTATAAAAAATAAACTGTATGCAAGTTTAGCTTGTATGGATAACCACCATGGGGGCGTAATAAAAACAGATATACTTCTAACATCAGATTCTTTACCTGATAATATGTCTACAGCATAGACTTTGAATGTATATTCCCCAGCTGATAAATTAGTATATGTTACAGTATTATTCCCTTTGGTAGATAGCCAGTCTTTTTCCAAATCTTCTAAATAATAAAAAAAATCATAGTTGTTATTTAGATTCCCTAATATATTAAACTTTATTGTGAAAGGGTAGTCTGAATACTTTAACGTTATTTCACCCTGTTCATTTAATGGTTTATTTAGTATACCTTCTCCTATTCCTACTGGGGTGTTAAATAGAAGTAGTTCTTGAAAGATAATTCCTTTTCTTTTTTCGGTTTTCAACTTTTTTATAATATCATCAGGATTAATTAAATTAACTCCATTGTTACTGCCTAGTAATACATTATCATTTAATACCAGTGCTGCTTGAGTGTTATAATCTTCTGATGAACCATTGTTCATTCCGAGAGTATAGTTAATATTATCATCAAGATCTATAATGTTAACTTCTCTATTGGATGCGGCAATTATTTTGTTATTTATTTTTGTTAATGAATATATTATTTTATTTCTATCAAGAACTTTTGATATTTCTAAATTTTTTTCATCTTTTATTAAATAAACAGAGTTTCTAGTACCAAAATAAATACCCTTATCGCCTTTAAGTATGTTGAAAACAAAATCGCCGTCAAATATGGATGTGATTTTATTGTTTTTATATCTGAGCAAGCCATTTTGAGACGCGATCCACAGAGAATCATTTATTACTAGAGTGTCATAAACTGGATATCCTGACTTTGTATTTATAACGTCATATACTTCTCCACTAAGTTTCATTTTGTACACATTGCCTGTGAATGTAGAAACATACAAAAAATCATCAAACTTCTTTATGTTAAATACTGTTTCATTGATTATTTTTTTCTCAACGCCAGTGTTTAAATTAAATTGGTACAGCCCGGATGATGTCCCAATAAAAATATTTTCATGGTCGACTAATATTGATTTAGGACCATGAGGGACTTTAATTTTTTTCTTATCTATAAGTGTTAGGTTTTTGTTGTAAATGTTTAGAGTACTATTGTCGCCGATTAAAAATATTTTTTGTTCATTCGATGTTAATGACCAAATGCTTTTTTCGATATTTATCTTTTTTATGTAGTTTGCATTGTGCGCAATTTTTAAAAAACCATCGTTATAATTTGATATATAAAAATTATTGTCGTATTCTTTTATGAATGTTTTCTTTAGTTTTTCTTTTTGTATGTTTATTTGCCCTGTTTTTTTTGCAATAAATTCATCATTATAACTTAAAATGTATATTTCATTCGTATTTATAGCTAATGATTTATTACCAATGTAAGGGGTTATACTTGTTAGTTTAATGTTAGATATTTTTTTGGGGTAGGTGGCAATATCAAATACACCTTCGTTGGTGACTGCAATAATCTTTTCGTTGATTAAAGAAATATCATTTGTATTTGATAGTATCTTGTTAAGTGTTCCATCAATAATGAAAAACAAGACACCTTCATAGTTTCTTAAATATATTTTATTATTAAATTTAATAATGTGTTTTATTTCACCTAATATACTATTATCAACGGAATAGTTTATTTTTAAGTTTTCATTGTTATAAGATATAAATTTGCCATTCAAGCCAATAAAAACTTCATCATCTTGCTTTGATATTGACCAAATGGCTTGTTCACCAATTTGAGTTGAGATACTGTTTTTAGTGAATGATTCTGTTTCTTTGTCAAATTGAACGAGACCTTTATCTGTCCCGATTTGCAGAACACCATTGTCATCAATCAGTAAATTACGAATAAATGAGCTGGGTAGAGAATTTGCATTATCATTGGCATAGAATTGCTTAAATTCATTACCGTCGAAACGATTTAAGCCATTGATTGTACCAACCCATACATAACCCTCCGCATCTTCAACGATCGCCGTTACGGTGTCCTGGGATAAACCATCTGCAACGCCGTAGTTAGTATAATTTAGCAGTAGATCGAAGTTTGATTCTGTTTTTTCAGCTTCAATGGCTGTAGCGCCGAAGCTAAAAATAAAATAAACACATATGAAGAGTAAAATTTTAGGCATAATTTTTATACTTATTCTCTTTCGATGCCGCAAAGAAGTCGATGATTTGTCTACTTTTTCAGAAACTAAGGGCTTTGTCAAAAGCATGTTAACAAAAAAGGTCTGATTGATAGAATATTAGTCAATTATTACCATAAAATGCTTAAATAACTATTTTTTAATCAACTGGTTAACTAATACGAAAGTTTTATTTGGTATTTCGTACTATTAATTGTAGCTAAGACGATTTGTTAACATAATCGTAGCCTACTTGGTATATGACGCCTTTTAGCTAAAGACATTTGCTAAAACTGAAATTTATCAGCTTGCTGTTTAAATGTTTTTAAGTCTTCGATCATATTATCTGAACTTAAGCTTGCTTGATTGTGATGTTGATCTCCACTGTTAAATAGGACTAAACGATCACAATCTTTACTGCGCATGTGCGCAACCATAAACTTAATCAAGTCTGCTCTGGTGAGCTTTTCGACTTCCGATACGACCAATTCACGTTGATTAAATTTATAGTCTCGATTACCTAAGCTTACCCAGTAGCGTTGGCTGCGGGTTTTTAGGTTGGTATCGTGTTCCATGATTTGGCTAATCATGCCTTGCTTGGTGCTTTCCCATTGTTCATTCGTTATTTGCATCACTGCATAATTAAAGTCAGCGATGAATTCATCTATAGCTTCAAGAAGTTGCCTTGGCCCCGTAGTAGGAGACTGCACATAAAAAATTATTCCAGGGTGTCTGTTTAACGGTAAGTAACCTGTTCCCACCATATAGCCCAATTGCTGTTTTGTGCGCAGTTCATGAAAAAAGGTTGATGACATTGTATGGTTTAATAAACTGAATAATGCAACACGTTCGGGAGTCGCCTTTCGGGACTGATAGTAAACAATAATCGCGCTATCTTGATGAGCAATTGTTTTCTCCCGCAGTAATGAACCTCTTTTATCCAGATTAATCAATTCGCGTGATGCTTCTGCGCTTGGTTTTGTGACTAATGATAATAAATGCTGTAAGCGCTTGCCTAGTTGCTGCGCTTCTTCAACCAGCCAGTCACCGTATACTAGGCCTTCAAGATAAATTTTTTCATAAAATACACTTACATGTTGATGTAAATCATCAAGGCTTAGCAGCGTAAGTTCTTCAGCCATTCTGGCCGGTTCAAAACTTCTTTTTTGCAGTGTCACGGTTAGGCTGGTAAATAACTGTGATATCGGTTTGGCTTGAGCAACGTTATTCCAACTACGTAATATCTGATTTTTAATCATGTTAAAGCGTTGTTCGGTAAAGTTACGCTCGCGGGCTTTATTGATGATTAGAGTGAGCAGTTTTTCTTGGTTACCAGTAAAACCGGTTAAATGCAGAGTAATACCACCTTGGTGGGGGTAAATATTATAGTTAAGCCCAGCAACCTCTGCTTGGTATGTTGGTTCTGCTAGGTAATCAATTAGCATTTCAACGTACAGTCTTGTTAATGCTGCTTGTCTTGGTGTTGAGCTAGCTTGCTCTGAGTCTAGCGATAAATATAAATGCCCTTTAGGGACATTAAATTCATCATCTTTTTTATGCCAAATGCGATAACCTTCGCCTTCAGCAACAATGGTTGGTACTTGTGTATTGCTTTTGTTTGCTCGAGCTTGCGGATTGGCGACAATAAACGGATTTTTTTCAGGCAGCTTGAGCTCATCTCTTATGGAGACTAATGACCATTTTGCGATTTGCTGAGGCTGTAATGCTCTAACCTGATAAGGAGTGTTGTACCAATCAGCGTGACTATCGACTTGAGACTCTTTCGCTACCGTGAGCAAACGCATATTGCTCACCGACATCATGCCAAGCAGTTGTGTAGTTTCATCCTCGAGCATCTCATCCATACGATAGTCGCCATAGATAATGTCTTCAATATCGTAATGGTGCATGTTAATACTAAGATGACTCGCTAGATCCAAGGTTTTAATTTGTTCTTGAAACCGAAATGCCGTATCAAGTAAGTTGGCTCGTTCTTGGTAACGCCACGCTTGAATACCTTGCTGTTTAATTAGCTCTATGTATTCAAAAACACAGCTAACCACTTCATCAAGTTCTATCAATCCTTTATCGGTTAATTGTATGCTGATTGAGTAATCTTTAAAGTTGTAGCCGTTAACACCACCGCCAGCAGATAAATTATTGGCTAGCCCATGTATTTTTAAATACGAAAGCAAACTTCCCGGACTTTCATTACCGAGTAAGTGGCTGATAAATGTAAGCGGTTTACGTTTATAAAATTGGTCTATCTCTGGCAGGGAAAAACTAATACTGACTCGTTTTTGATCTTTTAACGGTATTATTTGTATGTGCTTTTGTTGTTCAGCCTTTGTTATCAAAGCTTCACAAGGATAGTGTTTACTTACATTTCTATTGAGGATGTTTGAAAAGTATTGCTCAACAATGCTTTCTAGTTTGGCTATAGGGCAGGGCGCTACCACGCATAATGTCATGATATTTGCGCTGTAATGTTGTTGATAAAAAGCCAGCAGTTCATCTCTTATGCCTGCTTGTTTGCCTGCTAAGGTTTTTTGGTTACCTACAGAGAATTTTGAAAACGGATGCTTTGGGTTAACGGTTTCTTTTTGGACTTGATAAACACGGCGAATGTCATCTTTTAATTTCAAACTGAATTCAGATTCGATTGCTTGCCTTTCTCTATCAACCAGCTCTAAATCAAACTTAGGTGCAATGAAAAATTGACTAAATCTGTCTAGTGAACCTTCTAAGGCTTCAGCGTTAATACTGTAGAAAAAATTTGTTTGTTCAGTACCTGTCCATGCATTATTACTGCCGCCATGTTGATTAATGTAAGCATGATACTCGCCTGAGTCTGGATATTTTTCAGTCCCTAAAAACAACATATGTTCAAGAAAATGTGCCATACCAGGACGCTCAACCGGATCGTCAAAATGACCAACACTTACCGCCATAGAAGCAGCGGCTTGATTTGATTGCATATCTTCAACCAGCAGTACTTTGAGTTGGTTATTTAACACTCGATATTGGTACTGGCGATGATCATTTTGGCTTTTATAAACTGCTGGAAATTCAGGCAAGAGGAGGCTCCAGAAAAGATAACTTGTTATATATTGATCTTGTTATTACTTTTTAGCAAATTACCTTGGGCAGTTTTATCCTATTATCGACTAAAGTTTATCTTAATATGCTTAATTCTAGGTTTGTTGTTACGAGGATTAACGCTACAATTGGGTCATAATGAGAATAAAAATATCTTGAGAGAAGTATGCAGCTATTTTTGATGCGCCATGGTGAAGCGAGTTTGAATGCACCGTCAGACAGAGAACGAAAGTTAACTGACAATGGTCGAATTCAGACGGGCGATATGGCTAATTGGTTAGCAAGACAAGTCAGTCATTTTGACTTGGTGATTGTGAGTCCGTATTTACGATCTCAGCAAACATGGCAAAAAGTCAGTAAACACTTACCTGAACCGCGTAAGTTGCTGGTACTTGACGATGTTACTCCTTCCGGTGATGCAATAAGAGCGGTTGATCTTGTCTTGGCTTATGCCGAACAATATAAGGCAGATAATGTCTTGGTTATTGCTCATATGCCTCTTTTAGGCTTTATGGTTAGTGAGCTTGTGGCTGGTATGGAACCGCCTTTGTTTGCTACTTCTGCAGTGGCTCATATTGACAAACATGCTCAAAATGCCAGTTTCGTAGCAATGACAGCACCACATCAAGTTGTTGTGTAATGGTAATTGCGTGTTGAATAAAACCAGTTTGCAAAAAAGGTAAGTGATTACTTACCTTTTTACTGTCCACGCTTATTTTCTCAAATTAACGTCGGTGAGGATGATCACCAATATCAATCAATACTAACAACGCTGCATCGCCGCCCCATTCTTTTGGTGCTTGGTGAAAGGCTTTTACGTTTGGATGTTGTGCTAGCCACATTGGCGTTTGTTGCTTTAAAATTCCCATTCCATAACCGTGCATTACACTGCAACATATTATGCTTTGCTTAACGCATGCTTGAATCAGTGCTGCTAATTCAAGTTTGGCTTCTGCTTGTCGCATTCCATGTAAATCTAACAATAGGTCGGGTGAATAGTCCCCGCGTCTTAAACGTTTCAATTCATGTTTATCTGTGTTGGAATTAATCCAGCGCATAGGTCCATCGACCGGCATAAGCGGCTGATATATGTCCGAAAAATAACTATCAGCATGAATCTGACGTTCTTTGGTTTCGAACTGTTGTTTGGCTTTGACTGGCTGTTTAAAGTGGTGAGTATCTTGCCGTAGCGGTTTGATATCTGCGATTAATGCACTAAACAGCGATGAGTCTGCATAATTATCGTGTTTCATAAGCGTATTGTATTGAATTCTAGGTCATCTTAATAGACATCAGTTACAATAGCGCAGAACAATTTTTAAGGAGTGTGTTTTGGATAAGATCTTTGTAGATGAAGCTGTCACTGAGTTAAGTACCATCGCTGATATGTTACGTTGGGCTGTTAGCCGTTTTAATGATGCCAATATTTATTATGGTCACGGAACGGATAATGCTTGGGATGAAGCGATTGCATTGGTTTTTCATGCTCTACACTTACCTGAAGAAATCGGCCAACAAGTTATTTTAAGTAATTTAACCAGTAGCGAAAAACACAAAATCGTTGAATTAATCATTCGTCGAGTTCGTGAGCGTTTACCTGTACCGTATTTAACCAATAAAGCCAATTTTGCCGGGCTTGAATTTTATGTTGATGAACGCGTGCTTGTACCGCGTTCACCGATTGCTGAAATGATTAATAATCAATTTAGCCCTTGGTTATACAACAAGCCAGTTAATCGCATTATGGATTTATGTACTGGCAGTGCTTGTATTGCCATTGCTTGTGCTTATGCATTTGAAGATGCAGAAGTGGACGCATTAGATATTAGTGAAGATGCGCTTGAAGTTGCTCAGATTAATATTGAGTCATTGGGCGTATTAGATCGTGTTTTCCCTATGCAATCTGATTTATTCTCGGCTATTTCTAAAGGCCCGCATTACGACTTAATTGTTTCTAACCCGCCATATGTAGATGCCCAAGATATTGGTGACATGCCAGAAGAGTATCATCACGAACCTGCGATTGGATTAGCATCTGGTAATGACGGCTTAGATTTAACCAAGCGTATCTTAGCTAATGCAGCAGATTATCTTACCGAAACCGGTTTACTGGTCGTTGAAGTAGGTAATTCAATGGTGCATTTGATTGAGCAGTATCCGGATATGCCGTTTACTTGGGTTGATTTTGAATTTGGCGGTGATGGTGTGTTTGTATTGACCCGTGATCAGCTAGTTGAAAATGAATCACTTTTCGCCATCTATAAAGATAGTGAATAATAGGCAGGTACAGCAAACGCATTACTGTAAATTTAAATAGAGGTAGTTAACGCTCATGTCAGGAAATAGTATCGGTCAAAATTTTGTGGTGACAACTTTTGGTGAAAGCCATGGTGTCGCGTTAGGTTGTATTATTGACGGCTGTCCGCCAGGACTTGAGTTAACAGTTGAAGATATGCAGCATGATTTAGATCGCCGTCGTCCTGGCACGTCTCGCTATACTACTGCTCGTCGGGAAGCTGATGAAGTGAGAATTTTGTCAGGTGTCTTTGAAGGCAAAACCACTGGCACCTCTATTGGTTTATTGATTGAAAATACCGATCAACGCAGCCAAGATTACTCCGATATTAAAGACACCTTCCGTCCCGGTCATGCTGATTATACTTATCAGCAAAAGTACGGCATGCGTGATTACCGTGGCGGTGGCCGTTCGTCTGCGCGTGAAACGGCAATGCGTGTTGCCGCGGGTGCCGTAGCTAAAAAATATCTCAAGCAAGTTCATGGCATTGAAATTTATGGCTACCTTGCTCAATTAGGACCTATTTGTGCTGAGACTATCGATTTAGCTCAAATTGAACAAAATGCATTTTTCTTTCCTGATGCCGCTAAGTTAGAAGCATTAGATGAGTATATGCGTGGCTTGCGCAAATCCGGCGACTCAGTTGGTGCCAAAGTTACCGTTGTCGCGACTGGCGTACCAGTGGGCTTAGGCGAACCAGTATTTGACCGTCTCGATGCCGACATTGCCCATGCATTAATGGGCATTAATGCGGTTAAAGGTGTTGAAATTGGTGATGGCTTCGGGGTTGTTACTCAAAAAGGTTCCGAAGGTCGCGACTTAATGTCTCCACAAGGTTTTGCCTCTAATCATGCTGGTGGCGTTTTGGGTGGAATTTCATCTGGTCAGCCAGTCGTTGCCCATATTGCGTTAAAACCCACCTCAAGCATTAGCGTGCCAGGCCAAAGCATTACAGTGCAGGGCGAGAGTATTGAGATGATCACCAAAGGTCGCCATGATCCTTGTGTGGGCATTCGTGCAGTTCCTATTGCTGAAGCGATGCTAGCCATTGTTTTAATGGATCATTTATTAAGACATCGTGCTCAAAACCATGATGTAACCAGTCAAACGCCAGTTATCGGAATGCGCTAATGTCCTCAGTGAAGCGCGCCGAGCCAGATTTACGCTGGCTCGGCGCTTGTTATTTTTTCTTTTTTTCCATTCTCGGCATTATGGTTCCCTATTTGGGCGTTTTCTTTGATAGTCGAGGATTCAATGCCCAAGAAATTGGTTTTCTCTTGGCAATACTGATGGCGACTCGAATTGTTGCGCCTAATGTGTGGGCTGCTGTGGCTGATCGCACCGGTATGCGCTCAGAACTGATTAAGCTCGGCTCCTTTGCCGCTGCGATTACTTACACCAGTTTTTTCTTTGATGGTAGCTTCATATATCTCGCGGTCAGTCTGGCTATTTATACCTTCTTTTGGAATTCGATTCTTGCTCAATTAGAAGTAATTACCTTAGAAACCTTAGGTGATAAAGCAGAGCGTTATGGGGCTATTCGCAGTTGGGGCAGTGTGGGATATATCGTGCTGGTGATCAGTGGTGGCCTGGCAATTGATCACTGGGGGCCAGAAGTATTGCCTTATATGGGGATGATATTATTTTTAGGTTTATTTGCTTGCTCGCTCCCATTACCCGCTAATCGCAGTGTGGTGGTCAATAAATCTGAACGGCCCAAGCTGACATTTGATGCATCATTAGTGTGGTTTATGTTATCGGCAATGTTATTGCAGATGAGTGTAGGGCCATTTTATGGCTTTTTTGTATTGTATTTAAAACAGGTCGGCTACTCTGAAACAATTGCTGGAATACTGGTTGCTTTAGGCGTTTTAGCTGAAATTGTGATCTTTTTCTATTCATCGCGTCTTATCCGCCAATATGGTATTCGAGTGTTACTGGTGGTGAGTCTTTTGCTGACTTCGGTTCGCTGGTTACTGTTAGCGTTTGGCGTTGAACATGTTTCATTATTAATCGTCAGCCAATTATTACATGCATTTACCTTTGGCTTAGTGCATGCAGCATCAATTCATTTTATTCATCGGCATTTTAATGTCAGTCACCGCAGCACTGGGCAGGCATTATATGCCAGTGTTAGTTTTGGGGTGGGCGGTGCACTAGGTACATGGATAAGCGGCATGATTTGGGGCGATGGTAGTCAAACCATGTGGGTGTGGGTATTTGCTGCAAGCTGTGCATTGCTATCAATGTTTGCGGTACTGATGATCCCCAACATCAATGGTGAAGCAGCTACAAATACAACCACTGCTCAAGGTTAATTAAAACAGTATTGTCGTTATAGCAAGGAGTTGATGTGAAACGTTTTCGCTTAGGAATTATCATTAATCCACTCGCTGGTTTAGGCGGGAGTGTCGGCTTAAAAGGCTCTGATGGTGTAGCTAATGAAGCCTTAGCTAAAGGCGCCATACCCAAAGCACAACAACGTATGCAACAGGCTTTGGATGTCATTTTACCGTTTGCTGAACAAATCGATATTATTACCGCATCTGGTGACATGGGCGGGTTGTTATGTCGCCAAATGGGCTTTAGCACTCAAGAGGTGTATCGCGCTATTGAGACTCGCTCTGCTGAAAAAACATCTGCGCTAGATACACAGCAAGCGGTTAAATGCTTACTTGAGCATCAATTAGATTTGCTGTTATTTGCCGGTGGTGATGGTACTGCTCGTGATATTTACGCTGTTGTTGATGATTCTTTCCCTGTACTGGGCGTTCCCGCTGGAGTGAAAATTCATTCTGGAGTGTATGGCATTACTCCGCATGCATCGGGTGTAGTGGTCCGTATGCTATTAAACGGTGAGTTAGTCAGTTTGATGTCAGCCGATGTTATGGATATCGATGAAGTTGCGTTTAGGCAAGGCATTGTAAAAGCGAGACGATTCGGTGAGATGACGGTTCCTGCAGAGCCGCGTTACATACAAGCCGTTAAAATGGGCGGAAAAGAAGTCGATGAATTAGTGCTGGCCGACATTGCCGCTGACATAATTGAATCCATGGACGATGAACTTTATATTATGGGGTCTGGCAGCACTGTTGCCGCCGTAATGGAAGATTTAGGCTTAGCTAATACCTTGCTCGGTGTTGATGTTATTCAACATAAACAGATTATGGCTCAGGATGTAACGGCGCAGCAACTGCTCACGTGCATTGCGGATAAAAAAACGTATCCCAGCGTAAAACTGGTGATCACTTTAATCGGCGGGCAAGGGCATATTTTAGGTCGAGGTAATCAGCAGTTGTCACCTGATCTCATCAGACAAATAGAAAAAGACAATATTTTAATCTTAGCGACAAAAACTAAGTTAAAAGCACTTGAAGGTAGGCCACTTATTGTGGATAGTGGCGACCCTGAATTAGATAAAGCACTCACTGGCTATTACAAAATAGTCACGGGTTACCATGATTACGTGATGTATCAAGTAGCCAACCCAGATTTAGTGGAGAACTAGAACATGTTAGAACAGTACGATGCAGCATTAGAGTCCTGGATTGAAGACAGTGTTAGCCACAGCGACGATGATGCATTGTTTGCTTGTGGTTATTTACAAGGCCATGTCGCCGTTGTGTTAGCCGAATTAGAAATAGAGGCTGAACAAGATTTAGCAGCACTGGACCAAAAATTAGTTAAGTGCCTTGCCTTGGCAAATGAAGAATTAGATGAACATGATTTTTCGTTAGTGGAAGCTGCGTGGCAGCAATTACGTCAACGTATTGTTGCTCAAGCAGCATAACTGGAATAGATAAACAGCTTTTATGGTAAATCCTTCTTCGCAAGTGACTATTGGTTTAGTCAATCCTAAGACTCCGGTTAATGTTGGCGGTATTATGCGTGCAGCAGGCTGTTACGGTGTTGGTAATGTTTGCTATACCGGAAAACGCTACGAATTAGCAGCGAAGTCAGGAGATGCTCAATACGATGTCGACACTAAAGATGCAGCCAAACGGATTCCTCTAGTGGGTGTCGAATCACTACTTGATAGCGTGCCAGAAGGGGCGACGATAGTCTGTGTTGATCTGGTAGTAGGTGCTACGCCGCTGCCTTTATTTATTCATCCCGACAATGCGTTTTATATATTTGGCCCAGAAGATGGCACTATTCCACAGCAATTAATTGATGCTGCTGAGAATGTTGTCTACGTCCCCACATTGGGCTGTATGAATTTAGCTGCTTCAGTGAATGTGTTGCTTTATGACCGATTAGCAAAAACAACTCAAGTTAGAGCCGATGATGAATTAATTAAGCAAAGCCGGGACAATAATAATCGCACCAGAGTAAAACATTGGTTGAAGTAACTTTATTTAAATCAATATTTTAGATAATAAAAATGCCGAACGAGAGATCTTTCGGCATTTTTATTATCACTGTAGCACTAGAGTAGAAATATGTTAAATAGTCGCTAGCTCTGGTACTTGAGTATTGCTTAGGTGCTGCTTCATGTTAGATTTAACGTTAGTGATATCCATATAATCTATGTTAATTAAAGCTTGATGAATTGGCTTATGTGGCAGATATGGTCGCCATAGTGATTATTGATAATGACCATTGATAGTGATTTTGATATAAACCTAAAGTCATCATTATTCATTTGATGCCTTGGAACCAATCAATATTTTTCAATCAAGCCTGATTAGGCATACGCATTAGGCAGCAATATTTGGAGTATGTCATGTCGATATTAAACAATCTGGCTCAGTGGCTACCATTTGGAAAAGTACCTGAAATGGACGCCCAAGCGGTGTTTAAGCGACTTCAGAAAAATAGCATTCAAATAGTAGATGTTCGATCAAAAATGGAATGGGACAAGTCGCATATAGAAGGTTCGCTAAACCTGCCCATTACATCGCTTTCCATTAACACGATAAAACAGCTGCAATTATCACAAGAGATAACCACTGTCGTTATATGTCTCTCTGCCCATCGAAGCATTCCTGGAGTTAGAAAGCTTAAACAGTTTGGGTTTACTGATGTGTATCAACTTGAAGGTGGAATGCTCAGCTGGTGGAAATTAGCATTGCCAATATCAAAATAACAGCAGAAAAAAGACGTTAACAATGACGTTAATATTTCTGCATGGTTGAGGATGTAGCGTGTTGTTTGGGAGTATCAACAGCAGTTTTTTGATAATGCTGTAACACTTCACCTTCCAGAGCCCCCACAAGGTAATAAGTTAACCATTGTGAGCTAACTAGCACAATGGCTGATGAATTACATTGAAGATAGACATCTCAAAATATCTTTGAGCCCTAAGAACCCAAATTAATTTAGCGCTTAAAGACTGCGGCCCTAGGGTTATGTGAAATGATTTTTATGCATGTGATAAGTTTGATTTTATAGGGAGCCTTGAAGCAATTACGATTCCGGTTCACATTATTGTCGGTGATAAGGAGCAGATGATGTCTTTGATGTATGCTATTTTTTGAATCATAACTTACCTAAAACAGAGTTCACGATTATCGAAGCTCCAACTTACACGACCTTTTCTGACAGCCTGACTTAATCTATAAAACAATTGAGCAGTTTCTAGCAAGCCTCTAAAAAATGACAGTATTGAGTCCGAAGGGGCATTAATCGCTGTGATTAGCTATGGGAATGGTTGCATTACGATGAGGTATTAGATGAATATAGGAAGTTTACTATTAGAAAATGGTTGCGGGAGTAGGACTTGATAAAAATCTACGACCTTCGACTCTTTATTTATAAAAAGCTGAGCCCAACAAACAAGTGATTGATTTTACGATGAGGTGTTAGGTAAATATAGGAAGTTTACTAATATAAAATGGTTGCGGGAGTAGGACTTGAACCTACGACCTTCGGGTTATGAGCCCGACGAGCTACCAACTGCTCCATCCCGCGTCCGATAAAACGCTATCAATTGTTTTTATTCTATTGATTAAAGAAATGGTTGCGGGAGTAGGACTTGAACCTACGACCTTCGGGTTATGAGCCCGACGAGCTACCAACTGCTCCATCCCGCGTCCGATAAAACGCTATCAATTATTTTTATTCTATTGATTAAAGAAATGGTTGCGGGAGTAGGACTTGAACCTACGACCTTCGGGTTATGAGCCCGACGAGCTACCAACTGCTCCATCCCGCGTCCGATATAACGCTATCAATTATTTTTATTCTATTGATTAAAGAAATGGTTGCGGGAGTAGGACTTGAACCTACGACCTTCGGGTTATGAGCCCGACGAGCTACCAACTGCTCCATCCCGCGTCCGATTGACGCTACTTTGATTTAGCTTACTAAACTCGCTGGTTAGCGTGTTTAACTGTCTGCTTCAAAGCGGGGCGAACTATAGCGATCCCCGTTTCTATTTGCAAGTAAAATCTAGGCTGTAGCTATTTGTTTGCTGGTAAAATAAGCGAGTTACTGCTTTATCGAACGATATAAGGTTATTAAGCCTAAAATAAGGGAATTTAACAGCCCATTTCGATAAGTCGTTGGGGTTATGTGTTTGAACAGGTATAATGCTGCACTGAATTTTGCGTAACCGATGACTGACTAAATACATGTTTAATTTTTTTGCTGCTGCCCCAAAGGGGTTCGAATATAGCCTTGCTTCTGAACTTAAAGAGTTTGGCGCAACCGACGTTAAAGAAAGTGTTGCTGGGGTGTATTTTACTGCTCCATTAGAGCTGGCTTATCGAATCACACTATGGACTCGTTTAGCGAGCCGTATCGTATTAGTGATCTATAAAGGAGCCTGTGATTCTGCCGAGCAACTTTATAACGCGGCATACTGTATTGATTGGCCATCGCATTTTTCCCATAAGAAAACATTCAGTATTGATTTTCACGGCACGGGTGGTTTCATTAACAACACTCAATTTGGCGCGTTGAAAATTAAAGATGCGGTTGTTGACCGTTTTCGTGACGATGGTACTCCTCGTCCAGATGTAGAACGTGTTAATCCCGATTTTAAAATTGATGCCCATTATCGAAATGGTCAGTTGACTATTTCAATGAACTTCTCAGGCGCGTCATTGCATCAACGTGGATACCGTTCAACTACAGGCGAAGCACCATTAAAGGAAAACCTCGCGGCCAATATGTTAGTACGCAGTGGCTGGCAAGCAAATCCAATTACAGTGCTTGACCCATTTTGTGGTAGCGGCACGGTACTAATAGAAGCGGCATTAATGGCTGCTGATATTGCACCAGGACTCAAACGCGAAAAATTTGGTTTCGAAAATTGGCAGAGCCACAATAAAGCGATGTGGCAGGTTATTTTTGACGAAGCTCAAGCGCGTGCAACTTTGGGGAAAACCCGTTGCAAACTCAAATTCTACGGTTCAGACATCGAACCACACCTGATCTCTATCGCTAAACGCAATGCTGAAAATGCTGGTGTTGCTGAATTAATTGAAT
Source organism: Shewanella sp. SR43-8 (assembly GCF_014163775.1). Taxonomy (NCBI): domain Bacteria; kingdom Pseudomonadati; phylum Pseudomonadota; class Gammaproteobacteria; order Alteromonadales; family Shewanellaceae; genus Shewanella; species Shewanella sp. SR43-8. The sequence goes on from NZ_JACJDX010000010.1 coordinate 204,697, forward strand.
TTAGCGTGTCTGATGCACTCGATGTCACACCTCCGGTAAGCGAAGGATTTTTGATCTCCAACCCTCCTTACGGTGAGCGTTTAGGTAATGTCACTGAGCTTTTACAACTTTATTATCAACTTGGTGATAAGTTTAAAAAAGAGTTTGGTGGCTGGAAAATTGCCATGCTGTGCAGTGATGTTGAACTCATTTCATCGCTTAAGCTTAAAGCCGACAAGCAAATGAAAATGTTTAACGGTGCATTAGAATGTGCTTTTAATATTTATACCTTACACGCTAACAGTACCCGTCGCGACGTACCTGAATTGCCTGAAGGTGTTGATATCATCGACATAGCTCCAGCATTTGCGAATCGTATTAAAAAGAATGTTAAACAGTTTGAAAAATGGGCTAAAAAAGAACGTATTGATAGCTACCGTTTATATGATGCTGATTTGCCTGAATATAATGTTGCGATTGATCGATATGTCGATTATGTGGTTATCCAAGAGTATTCTGCTCCAGCAACAATTCCTGAAGCGGTTACCAAGCGCCGTATTAGTGATGTGCTATTAGCATTGCCTAGTGCTTTAGGGATCCATCCTGACCGTATTACGTTAAAAACTCGTGAACGTCAGAAAGGCGCTAATCAGTATCAGAAGATCGATGAGCGCAAAGTAGAAGTTATCACTGAAGAATACGGTGCTAAATTCAAGCTTAACTTAACCGGTTATTTAGATACTGGTTTGTTCCTTGATCACCGTGTTACGCGTAAATTAGTGGGTGATAAATCTAAGGGTAAAAATGTCCTTAATTTATTTGCTTATACTGGTTCTGCGTCTGTACATGCTGCAATTGGCGGGGCAAAATCTGTCACTACTATTGATATGTCTAATACCTACATCAGTTGGGCTAAAGAAAACTTTGCCTTAAACGGATTGTCTGGTAAACAATATGACTTTATTCAAGCAGACTGTTTACAGTGGATTAAAGAAAACAGCCACCAGAAGTTTGATCTTATCTTTATTGATCCTCCTACGTTCTCTAACTCAAAACGCATGGAAGACAGTTGGGATGTGCAACGCGACCATGCAGAGATGTTAGGCGGGTTGATTAAGCTTCTGTCTCCAAATGGCGAGCTTATTTTCTCCAATAACAAACGTAAATTTAAAATGGATATCGAAGCGTTGAACCAAGCTGGTATCGATGTAACGAATATTGACCATTTATGTTTACCGCTGGATTATAAGCGTAATCCGCATATCCATAATGTGTGGCTACTGACTCATGCAAAAAAATAGTTCAGTCGCTTATGTGTTATATCACACAGAGGGTTGCCATCTGTGTGATATCGCCCAAGCATTGGTTGAGCAAACCGCAATAGATTATCAGCACATCGATATATGTGATAACGCCATACTTGCAGAGCGTTATGGCATGAGCATCCCTGTATTTGTACAGGGTGAACGTGAGTTATTCTGGCCTTTCGATGCCGCACAATTACAAGATTTTTTAGGAGTTTAGATTGAGTCTGGTACGTATTAATAATGGCTCGTTAGCCTACGGTTACATTCCTTTGCTGCTTAATGCAGACTTTACCATTGAGCCAGGTGAGCGTGTGTGTATCGTTGGTCGCAACGGTGCCGGCAAATCAAGTTTAATGAAAGTGTTATCAGGTGATGTACTGCTTGATGATGGCGAGTTTAATATTGCCAATGACGTCAATGTAAGTCGTTTACAACAAGATCCTCCTAAAGCTGAAACTGGAACCGTTTACGCTTATATTGCAGCAGGTCTTAAAGAAATTGGCGAAGCGTTAGAGAAGTATCATCAACTATCACACGATGTTGCAGATGCTAATCCTGAGCAGATGGAACGTATGCTCAACCAAATGCAGCGTCTGCAAGAAGTATTAGATCATAATAACGGTTGGCAATTAGATTCGCGGATTATTCAAAACTGTCAGTTATTAGGTCTAGACCCTGATAAGCCATTAAATGAATTGTCTGGTGGTTGGCAGCGTAAAGTGGCATTAGCCCGCGCACTTGTGGTTAACCCTGATTTACTGTTACTTGACGAACCCACCAACCATTTAGACATCGATACCATTGAATGGTTAGAGCAATTTTTATTAAGCTTTAAAGGTGCCATCGTATTTGTAAGCCATGACCGTGGTTTTATTCAAAGAATGGCAACCCGTATCGTCGATTTAGATCGTGGTGTGGTGGTCTCATTTCCAGGTAACTACCAAGCCTATTTGGATGGTAAGCAAGAATGGTTACGCGTAGAAGCAGAAAAAAATGCTCACTTTGATAAAAAACTTGCCGACGAAGAAACCTGGATCCGTCAAGGTGTTAAAGCACGTCGTACTCGAAATGAAGGTCGTGTTCGAGCGCTAAAAGCGTTACGTACCGAACGCAGCGAACGTTTAAATCGCCAAGGTAATGCCAAAATGTCGGTATCGGATACCGAACGCTCTGGTAAGTTAGTTTTTGATATTAAAGATGTTAACTATAATTTGCCGGATAAAAATTTAGTTAAAGATTTCAGTACTACTGTCATACGTGGTGACCGTATAGCATTAATTGGTCCAAATGGCTGTGGTAAATCAACCTTAATCAAGTTGTTGATCGAGAAGCTACAACCTCAATCTGGCGAAATTAAAGTCGGTACCAAGCTAGATATCGCCTATTTTGACCAGTATCGCGAAGCGCTTGATCCTGAGAAAACAGTCGAAGAAAACGTGGGCGAGGGTAAAAGTACCGTTACCATTAATGGCCAAGATCGCCATATTCTTAGTTATCTGCAAGATTTCTTATTCTCGCCAATGCGTGCACGTACGCCAGTAAAAGCCCTTTCTGGTGGCGAGAAAAACCGTTTGCTATTAGCAAGATTGTTACTGCGTCCAGCCAATCTTATTATTCTTGATGAACCAACAAACGATCTTGATATTGAGACACTAGAGTTGCTAGAGTCACTACTTGCCGATTTTGCTGGAACATTACTTATTGTGAGCCACGATAGAGCATTTATCGACAATACGGTTACCAGCAGTTGGTGGTTTGCCGGTAATGGACAATGGGCTGAGTATGTTGGTGGTTACCAAGATGCCGTTGCTCAAGGCGCAAAATTTTATTCTGAGGAACCTGTTGCAGATACTGTTGTCCAAACTTCCGCAGTGGTTGAAACCAAGCCTGTAAGCACACCTGAGAAAGTCACTAAAAAACTGTCTTATAAATTGCAAAAAGAATTAGATACGCTTCCGAGCCAAATGGAACAGCTCGAGCAAGAGATTGCCCAATTGCAGCAAACTGTCGGTAGTGCTGATTTTTACAATCAACCACAAGACTCGATTAATAAAGCACTGCAGTTGTTAGCAGAAAAAGAACACAATTTAGAAGTTTGCTTCGAGCGATGGGAAGAGCTTGAGTCACTGAAGTAAAATATAATAAAACAGGAATAGTTACATGAAGTTAAAGTTTGATAAAGCCTTGTCCCTCGTTGCGATAGGTGTATTAAGTGTGATTGGTTCAGCACAAGCTGCACCCATATATGAAATTGTTAATATCGAAAATTTCGACTTGAAGGGCACCATTGACGGTACACGTAATGGCTATGCCATGGCCGTGAACAATCAAGATGAAGTGGTAGGCATTTCAAAAGGTAAAAAGAAACTTAGCACTGAAGACATTGCCGGCGGCATTATTGATGTTGAAGACGGTATATCTGGTGCTGAAGAAATAACCTATTCAGTGCTAAAGCCTATTGAAGCAAACAACTTTACCATAACAACCAGTGCAAACGCAGCTGAAGGCGCTTGGACACCGACATTTTATAGCTTAGCTGGCACCACTAATCCTACAGATGTAGGCAGTGATGGCGAGTTAATTATTAATTCAATTGATACTTTCTTTTATGGTTTAAACAGTAATGGCACCAAAGTAGGCGCATATACTGGTGTCGAAAAAACCTTACCTTATGTTGGAACGAGTACTACCCAAAAACTTTGGTATTATCGTGACTTTGAGCTTCGCGCTGTTGCTGTAAAAGACGATGTTGAATTCTCATTATCGCCGCCTTATACCACTTATGAGCGTGCTCAAAGTGGTGATATTACTGCCGCTACCGTAGAGCTAGGCGGTTCATCTGTTGCTGCTGGTGTAAATGATAATAACCTCGTTGTTGGTTATGGCAGCACAGCATTAGTTTCATCAAGTAAAGACCGTATTGATACTTGTATTACCAGTGCGCAAGATACCGAGACTGATAATCCTACGCCTTTGGAAATTTGTGTTCAGGATTCTCAGTACCCAGATACTAATAACCGTCGTTATATTCTTTATCAAACACGCGCATTAGTGTGGGATTTAAACAATTTAGACGATAGTGGTGTACCAGGTCGTACTGAATTACCGTTAGGCTTAACGCCATCAGCAGATTCAACGCTCATTTATACCTCGCAAGCATTAGGCATTAATAGTATTGGTGATGTTGCTGGACGTTCACACGTTTATCGCGGCGGTGATACTGATAAGCTATATTTTGATGCAGCTTATTGGAAAAAGGATGCTAATGGAGAGTATCAATATAATTGGGTTAAAATGGACGATGAAGTCACTAACTCAATTGCTTATGATATAAATGATGATGGTATTTTAGTCGGTAGTTATCAAAAGTATATTGGCGGTTATTTACGTAATAAATTCTTCACCTTAGATACCAATAATCCTGAACAAGGCATTGTTACGCCGAATGACTTCCAAACTACATTGTCGGATTTAAGTAGCAAACCTAAAGATATCAATAATAAAGGCCAAGTCGTTGGTTATGTTGAATCAACTTACGACAAAGAAAAGCCCCGTCCAAAAGTGGGTTTCTTATTTGATAATAACACCAGTGAATTTGTTAACTTAAACGATCGTCTTGTATGTGGCTCGAAAGGCTATGAGCAAAATACTGACGGGGAATGGGTTCGTCATCAGGTGAGTATTCAAGACGGCACAGGTGAAACGTTAACCTATAGTTCAGATATTAAAATCGTTGAGGCGAACGGTATTAGTGAAGACGGGACGATTGTCGGCACAGCATTTATTCGTAAACCACAATATCAAACAGATCCCATCACTGGTAACGTGGTTGTTGGCGACAATGGTTTACCTCTGTTCAAATTAGATGGTAACGGTGCTCCAGTGACAGCCTATTTACCGCGTATGGTTATTTTGAAGCAAACTTCAGGTGAAGCATGTACTACTTCTGATAGTGTTGAAGAAGAGCCTTATGTGCGTCAAGGCGCCGCCAGTTTTGCTTGGTTGTTTGCCTTGCCATTATTATGGTTGCGTCGCCGAGTAAAAAAATAGTTTTACTGTTAGTTAGCAAATAGCTTCTCAAATTAGAGGCAGTCTGATAGCACAAAAAATCGAGGATAAATTCCTCGATTTTTTTTAACTTAATTCTCAACACCTTAATAAAAAATCAGTCAAATGATGTTTTTTTTAATTGATTTCGATTAAAAAACGTTCTATTCCTATAGCTAAGGCTTCAACTTCATCACGTCAAATAGAAGCCCGTCAATGAAGAGGACTCATGTATGAAAAGACAGAAAAGAGATCGTTTAGACAGAGCATTTTCAAAAGGATTTCAAGCCGGAGTTGGGGGGCGCTCTAAGGAGATTTGTCCCCATTCAAATCTGGATTCACGGTCTCATTGGTTAGGCGGGTGGCGCGAAGGTATTGATGGTCGGCTTAATGGACTATTTAACAAGTAATACTTAAGTAACACGCAACAAAATGCCCTCGCGATAAGTATCGGAGGGCATTAGTGAAATATAACAGTTACGTAAAACTAAATCCGTATTATTAGAACGTCGACGTATCGCTAAAAATACCCACTTTTAGATCAGTAGCTGAGTAGATTTGACGGCCATCAACTTCCATAGTTGCATCAGCAATACCCATCACTAACTTGCGATGAATTTTACGTTTAATGTTAAGTTTATAAGTGACTTTTTTAGCTTCAGGCAATACTTGGCCGGTAAACTTCACTTCACCTACACCTAATGCACGACCTTTGCCTTCAGCGCCTTCCCAACCCAGGAAAAACCCCACCAGCTGCCACATAGCATCTAAACCTAAACAACCAGGCATTACCGGATCGCCTTTAAAGTGACAATCAAAAAACCAAAGATCTGGAGTGATATCAAGTTCGGCAATAATTTCACCTTTACCATATTCACCGCCATCTTCATTAATGGTAATGATACGATCAATCATCAACATATTGTCTACAGGTAAACGGGGTCTATTTGGGCCTAAAAGATTGCCATGACCACATGCGACAAGTTGCTCTTTAGTGAAACTATTAGCTTTTTCCATTGAAATCGATACCACTTATTTGACTGATAATCTTAACAAGATAGCGAACACGTGTACGCTAAACAACTCCGATCACTAAATAATTCGTAATCTAGCTAACAATTTAGCAAAAAAGTTCAACTCAACGTCATCATCATCTTGCCCTGCTAACTTATCTAAACGCTGTTGTACTAATCCGTAAAGCGTCTCTGGCGCAAAGTCATTATCTTCATTAGCAACGCCAGCGGGCATTTGCATTAGCAATTCAACTGCTTGATCCATATGCTCAATTGCATGGATATGGAATAATCCTTTATCAATAGCTTCAATCACATCCGGTTCAAGATTCAACTGCAAGACGTTGGCCTTAGGCATAATAACACCTTGATCGCCTGTTAACCCGCGGCGTTGACATAAATTAAAGAAGCCTTCAATTTTTTCATTCACACCACCAATGGCTTGGACATTACCAAACTGATCTAATGCACCAGTCACCGCTAAACTTTGGATAATCGGTTGCTCTGCTATTGCAGACATTAAGCAGCAATATTCAGCAAGTGAAGCACTATCACCATCAATTTCTTGATAAGACTGCTCGAACACGATATTAGCATTGAGGTGAAGAGGTGCATCTCGACCGAAAATACGATACAAGCAAGATGATAGGATCATCATGCCTTTTGCATGAATATTGCCACCCAATTCTGATTTACGTTCAATATCCGCGACTTCACCATCACCATAATGCACTGATGAGGTAATACGTGCAGGCTCACCATAGGTATAGTCTCCAGTATCAATAACAGTAAGCGCATTAATTTGACCTACCATAGCACCTTTAGTTGGCAGATTTATGAAGTTGTCATCAAAACTTTGGGCTGAATACACTTCAGAACTATTATGGCGGAAGGTTAATTTTTCGAGTGCTTTGGCTATCGCAGCAGCATTTAACGCTGATTGACCGCAATAGGCTTTTGCTTGACCTAACAGGTGCCTAAACTCCAACATACTTAAGCTTAAACGTTGCTGATGCTCGACCAAACGAGAGCTGTACCAAAACAACGGCAGTAAACTTGACGTTTCTAACTCAACTGATTCACTCTGGGCAAGTACATTTAGCCACTGCACATATGAAGACTCAGGATGTTGGGTTAAATCTACTTCATTGCTCATTTCAGCAAGCAGCGGAAAATGCCGACTAAAGTGCCTATCTTCAACACGAAGCTGGCTATAGGATAAACCGCTTCCGACAAGCACGATCTTACAATTAAGCGGAATAGGAGCGAGTTCGTTATTAATCCGATAAAAGCCGTCGTGGAGAATCTGCATCAACAAATCCCACAAACTCTCACGTTGCCACAATGATGCTAAGCAAATAAACACAAAATGATTTTTCGCTAATGCTCCAGGTTTATAAACACTGGATTTATCGGTTTTAAGCATTTTTCCGAGCAGGTCTGCACGGCGAATCGTCCCCTGTAAATAACAAGACAAGGATTCTTGCCTAGCAATAATACCGACATGCTCTGGTGGCAGAGTTTGCTGCCACTTAAACTGGATCTCATCTTCTTCGTGCGTTTTTTTTGTAGCAACAAGATATTGGTTTGACGGTGTATTAGCTTGGGTTACTAACGCATTAATAAATAGTGGTCTATCCACACCCAAAAAATCAGCAAGAAATAGATGTTGCGAATTAATTTTGCTCATTAGTTTGAAGGTATCAACTACTCGTTCTTGACCAAGTAAGATATGACTTGGAAAACATGCTGAAGTCGATGGGTCAGGTAAATGATACTGAGGAGCGAGTTTGGCACTAGGCAATAGCGTTGAATTCATATAGTAGTAATCTAGCTGCGGCAACGAAAAATAATAAAATGATATTAGCATAAAGCGTCGTAAAAGCCTTAGCAGATTCAATTGTTAGCGCTTATCTCATGGTTATTACGTCTGTCAGCCGCCAAAAGCGACTTTACTAAGGTCAGTCTGATTCAAAAATGCTTTAATAATGATAAAAATATGTTCATGCTGATTAATTGCTATGCATTCAGATGTTTTTTTTACAATTATGGTTTACAAGCAAACGCGTTACTTATATTATTCAGCCCGTTCGGAGGGATGGCAGAGTGGTCGAATGCACCGGTCTTGAAAACCGGCAACGGTTTATCCCGTTCTAGGGTTCAAATCCCTATCCCTCCGCCACATTAAACACGAGAAAAGCCGTTGATTATCAACGGCTTTTTTTGTTTCTGGCGTTTAAGGGGCTCTCCACAATGATTGACTCAGACAATCTATATTTATCGAGCACCCAACAATGTATACTTTACACGTATCTGTTTATCCAAATATTTACGTGGCAAGGATTTCCCCTTTGACGTAAAAGTCTCCTTACTGACTCGTGACAGAGCAGAAGCGGTCATCCGTAACATTGATGTAGCCGGAACACTCAAAAAATCATCAAGTCTATTGACCATAAAACCCGTATTAATGACTTTATTCGCTACGTTGATGAGGTCATTAACCATCTCAGAGCTCAGTTTGATGCTGATGATTCTGATATTACGTTCAACATCACGCAAAAACCTCATTCCATACCAATCAGAGACACTAAGTAGTCAGAGCATCGTGAAACCACAGCTGTTGCGCAAGCAAAGCCTGTCTTAACGTTAGATGAGGCGTTAACCTCATTTATTATCTCAAAACAAAAATCGGCTATTAGGTCGCTGTCTATCAAGCAGCTTGAGCATCCCACAATTATGTGGGGCTAGTACGTAACCCGGTACGTTTATCTCCCACTTTTTGTTCCAAAAAGTGGGAGATAAACTCGGGCAGGGGGATTATCCCTTTGAACCCCAAAAGCCAAGCACACCTGAGCGCAATCGCACCCAAGACTTCACCTATGACAATAACGATAACAGGCTCACGGGTGATGGCGTAACGTTAAGCTATAACGACCAAAACAAGCCGTTAACGGTAGAACGCAATAATGTAAGAAGTATATTCAGTTACGATGCGAATGGTAACCGCTATAAACAGGTTAAGCAGCAAAACGGTAGTGTGGTATCGACTACGTATTATGTGGGCAGTTTTGAGCGTGAAGTGACCCTAAGCAGTACGGTAGATAAAACCTATATTGGTGACCACACCATTAAGATGAAAGCCCATGTGGGCAGCTTAGGTAATCAATCACCGTTCCAGCACGTACTGCGCGACCACTTAGGCAGTGTTGATACCTTGATGGATGCCAGAACCGGTGCCGTATTACAGCACCGTGGTTATGATGTATTTGGTCGTCCAAGAGATATTGCATCAGGTAATACATTATTAAGTAGCTGGCAGGGGGTAACCAAAGGCTATACAGACCATGAGCATTTGATTGACCAAGAGCTTATTCATATGAATGGGCGGATATACGATTTTAACATCGGTCGTTTTTTAAGTGTTGACCCGTTTTTGCAGTTCCCAGAGAATAGTCAAAGCGCTAACCCGTATTCGTATATTTTGAATAACCCGATGAGTGGGGTTGACCCGACTGGGTATAGATCTGAAGAATTAGACGAGGTTATATCAGGTAAGGCGTTTGAGAAGCTTGAGAAAGATGAAAGTGGGAATCTTTATGTGACAGCTGATGGGGAAACTTATAAATTAACTTCAGTTTCAAATGGCGAGAAGAACTTTTCCATATCATTTGACGGTAATGGTGGCGGTACCGCGCAGGTTGGTAAAACTACAGGAACCGTTAGCTTACATAAAGGAAATAGTAGTACCAATGTAGATAAGGTGGACATTTCTGGCTCTAAACGGGGCGAAAAGAAAGGCAAAGTCCATGAAGCGGATTTCGAGGTTGTAATTGCTGATGACTTTGAAGATGGCTGGGCTGACCCTCATTATGCAGCTAAAGCATTTTATGACCGAAATGAGGCGGCATATCAGTTAACCGATAAAGACTCAGAGCTCATGGGATTCGTTGTCCAAGGGGATAATGGGAATTACTACTTCACCACAGCAGAAAAGGTCTCTGCGACATTTACGGTGTCGGCACTCATAAGAAAACCAAGCGGCTGGGGCTCGAGAAAGAGTTGGAATGCACTTACTGTTCACACTCATCCCGGAGGACATGGAAATCAGGAGGGTTTCAGTAAAACAGATGCTCAAGCAGTTCTTAGTGGTTCAACTGCCGGGTATTACGTTCGCACCCCTAAAGGCGACGTTAGGTTTATAAACGAATCAATCGCCAAAAGAACCAGAGAGAGGTGGGGAGCTAAAGGTGAATCAATATGCTCTGGAGGGGCGCCATGTATGACACCGTATGGTTCGTCAAATTAAGGATTGAATAATGCTAAACACTATAAAAGTAACATGCTTGTTTATTATGTTTGTTTCTACGGGGTGCGCAATGGCCGAAGATTACCAAAGGACCTCAGAGCCATTACCGAAGGCGTCACCTAGAATAATCGTTGTTGAGAGTTCACCTACAACGAAAAGCGCTATCAGTAATTATTCTGGGTTGTTTGCTACATTGATGGTTAGGCCAAAAGTAAGGAATGGTGAATACTGGAAACCAAAAGGGTTGCGAGAAGCTGCTATGGAGTTAAACAGAATGTTGCCTCCAAAGTTTATAAAACGATTTTCGAAATACTATGGTCTAGGAAATAGCCTAGAGGCACTCAATGGCTACACGCCCGACAGTGACATAGAAGAGCGCCAGTACGACCTTGACCAATACCTGATATACATTTGGGGCCTTGACACAAATTCAAAACTAGGAGTGGAATTTCAATGTATGGGAATCTTTGAAAGAGACCTTCATAAGTTTTATGTTTTCTGGGCTGGACTTGAAGCTGAAACAAACGGTATGAGCATTGAAACTGATATTTCAACTGAGTATCACAAACTTAAAAGTTATTTAAAAAAAGAGTGTGGCTTTTAGATTCGTACTGACTTTTGCTGGCCGTATCCCTGCGGGATCCGGCCCTTACTTTACCAACCATCATCACTGCTTCACCCCACTTCAGCATCAGCAACAACCCCACACCATCTCCAAAATATTCCAATTTTAGACTATAATCTCGAAAGTTATGGAGAGCCGAATGAGTAATATCAGCAACTTAGAAGATTACAGAACACCCACCCCAAACACCGAAAACTCGAAAGTTACCAATACCCGCAAATATAAAGATGTTCGTGAGCGTGAGTATCTAACATCATCAGAGATTGAACGCATCAGCAAAACTGAAAGCCTAGTCGTTGCATTATGGATAAAGCCAACTTCAATTGACAATTTTTCATTTCAATCATATAGTCAATCTTAGTTAGCAATTGCAGACTTTGAAGATGAAAATCTCTGCAACCAAATGAATTTAAACGACTATTTTACCTATTTAATTCGAGAGTCTGGGTTCAAATTCCTATCCTTCCGCCACATTCAATGAAAAGGCCTTATCGAAAGATAAGGCCTTTTTGTTTGGGCAAAAGATAGGGATTTAAACCAAGTGTTCTTCTTTATTACAAGTAAGCTACCCCTCCGCCATATTAAAGACGAAAGGCTCATCAGAAATGATGAGCCTTTTTTCGTTTAGGCGATAGATAGGAAATTGAACCTAGGGTTCCTATTTATAAAAGATCACTATCCCTCAGTCACATTCAACGAGAAAGCCTCATCCGAAATGATGAGCCTTTTTTCGTTTAGGCGATAGATAGGACTTTGAACCCACGGGTCCTCTTTATAAAAGAAAGCTATCCGTTCTCAAGATTCAACGAGAGAGCCTCATCAGAAATGATAAGGCTTTTTTGTTTGGCGAAAGATAAGACTTTGAACCTAGTAAGCTTCTAGAATAGTAGACACTTCATAAAGGTAGTCCGTTAGATATTAGCAACACCTAAAAAGCCTTAATAACTATGTCACTAAAAATTGCCCATAAATGTGCCTTAAGGCGTAAATTATGTGTCCCATTGCGTGATTGCACTCATCAAGAGTGCATTAAGCTTGCAACCTTCTTACCTTACAAATTATTATCTATGCCCTGCATACAACTATCCAACGCAAGCAGTCTTAAATGATAAGATACACAGTAATATTTCAACCAAGCTGAAACTCACCGAGTGAAGACGTGGCAATTTTGGCCTAACTATCGCCTGATGAATGCGGTAATTCGATTTATTGATTTGATTAACGTTAGGTGTATTTTTATTCTGTCGTCCTATGTTAGGACGCACACCCTTATAGATTTTCAGCATTACTGGAGACAAAACTCATGACAAACGTGACAGTGGATGCCACGCAGTTAACGACTAAGCCATCACAAGATGGTTTTTACATGCCCGCTGAATGGGCAGCGCAACAAGCGGTGTGGATGATTTGGCCGTATCGTCCTGATAACTGGCGCTCTGCTGGGGCTTATGCTCAGGCGACGTTTGCCAAAGTGGCCGATGCCATTGGTGCAGTTACACCCGTTTATATGGGTGTTCCTAAAGAATTTTTAGTTCAAGCTAAGACAGTGATGCCTTCCCATGTCACTTTGGTCGAAATAGAGAGCAACGATTGTTGGGCTCGCGATACTGGGCCTACTGTAGTAATGAATGCCAAGGGCGAACGCCGTGGTGTTGATTGGAGCTTTAATGCCTGGGGAGGTCACAATGGTGGCTTGTACTCTCCATGGGATAAGGACGAACAAGTCGCACAAAAGATGCTAACACAGCATGATTTTGAACGTTATGTCGCGCCGCTGATCCTCGAAGGTGGTTCAATTCATGTCGATGGTGAAGGCACCTGCATAACGACAGCCGAATGTTTGCTCAACAGCAACCGCAACCCAGATCTGAGTCGTGAACAGATAGAAGCATTACTGGGCGATTATTTAAATGTGCAGCAGTTTATCTGGTTGCCAGAAGGCGTGTACATGGATGAGACCGACGGACATATTGACAATATGTGCTGTTTTGTTCGCCCTGGCGAAGTGGTTTTACACTGGACTGATGATCAAACCGATCCCCAGTATCCTCGTTCAAAAGCCGCGTTGGATATTTTGCAAAGTACTGTGGATGCAAAGGGGCGTAAGTTAAAAATCCATCTATTGCCACAACCGGGTCCTTTGTATTGTACCGAAGAGGAATCTCAAGGCGTAATAGAAGGAACTGGTGTGCCTCGCACTGCGGGTGAGCGTTTAGCGGGTTCATATGCGAACTTTTTAATCACCAATCAGCGTATCGTTTTCCCGCTACTCGATCCTGCAACCGACGATATCGCAGCCCAAAAATTGCAGGAGATTTTCCCTGAGTATGAGATTGTCGGTGTGCCTGCTCGCGAGATCTTATTAGGTGGTGGCAATATCCATTGTATTACCCAACAGATCCCCTCTGGAAAATAAGTGAACCCAAGGAGAACACAATGACCATGTATGTCACTGTTGTTGCAATACAATTGGCTTTCATTAGGAGCGTGTCGCATGTTTGAAGTAACTGAAGTTTCTATTGCCGAGCTACGTGCCGCCCTCGAATCCGGTCGAACTACTGCGGTTGAACTGGTGCAGTCTTATCTTGCACGAATTGATGCTTACGACGGCCCAGCGACACAGACTAAGCTGAATGCATTAGTCGTCCGCAATCCTGATGCGATCAAGGAAGCAGAGGCTTCTGATGCACGCCGAGCTAATGGTGAAACACTTAGCCCACTTGACGGTATTCCCTATACCGCCAAGGACAGCTACTTGGTTAAGGGGCTGACGGCAGCTTCTGGAAGCCCAGCGTTTAAGGACTTGGTTGCCCAATACGATGCCTTTGCTGTTGAGCGCTTGCGCGCCGCGGGTGCTATCTGTTTAGGTAAAACCAACATGCCACCTATGGCCAATGGTGGTATGCAACGCGGTCACTACGGTCGCGCCGAAAGTCCATACAACGCTAACTACCTCACCGCACCTTTTGCCTCGGGGTCTTCTAACGGCGCGGGTACTGGTACGGCTGCAAGCTATTCTGCTTTTGGCCTAGCTGAAGAGACATGGTCGAGCGGGCGTGGGCCGGCATCAAATAACGGTCTGTGTGCCTATACCCCATCTCGGGGCGTGATTTCTGTGCGCGGCAACTGGCCGTTGACACCGACCATGGATGTAGTGGTGCCTTACACTCGCACTATGGCAGATATGCTCGAAGTGCTGGATGTTATCGTTGCTGACGACCCGATCACCCGTGGCGATCTATGGCGTCTGCAACCTTGGGTCGAAATTCCCAAAGCATCAACAATCCGTCCTGCATCTTATGTGGCGCTTGCCGCTCAGGCCGACACGCTCAAAGGTAAGCGTTTCGGGGTGCCGCGCATGTACATCAATAAGGATGAATTAGCTGGCACCAGCGAAACCCCTGGTATCGGCGGCCCGACCGGTCAGCGTATCAATACGCGTGCATCAGTGATCGACCTTTGGCAAGCTGCACGCACAGCGCTGGAAGCTGCCGGAGCCGAAGTGATTGAAGTTGACTTCCCGCTGGTGTCAAATTGCGAAGGTGACCGCCCAGGCGCGCCGACTGTATTTAATCGCGGCATCGTTACGCCTGAATTTCTCGATGATGAGCTGTGGGCACTATCGGGCTGGGCATTTGATGAATTCTTGCGTGCCAATAATGATCCTAAACTCAACAAACTGGCTGACGTCAACGGCCATTTGGTTTTCCCGCACGACCTTGGCACCTTGCCCAATCGTGAGGGCGATCTTGCCGCTGGTATGGATGAGTATGTCAACATGGCCAAACGAGGTCTCAAGTCGTATAACCAAATCGACAGCATACCGGATGGTCTGCGTGGCTTAGAGAAAACGCGCAAGCTGGATCTCGAAGATTGGATGGACGAGTTAAAACTTGATGCCGTGCTGTTCCCAACCATGGCAGACGTGGGGCCGGCGGATGCGCATGTTAATCCAGCTTCCGCTGATATTGCCTGGAGTAATGGTATTTGGGTCGCTAACGGCAACCTAGCGATTCGTCACTTAGGTGTACCAACGGTGACAGTGCCTATGGGGGTTATGGCCGATATTGGCATGCCAGTCGGTTTGACGTTCGCGGGCCGTGCTTATGACGACAATAATCTGCTGAGGTTTGCTGGTGCATTTGAGGCAACTGGTAGCAAGCGCATGATACCTGCGCGCACGCCAGAGCTTAGTCAATAAGCACTAAGCCAAAGCACTTAGTAATACAGAACGGGATTGGCGTCTACACGCCAATCCCGTTTTTTTAACGCCAACGTAAATACATCGTTAACATACACATGATGTAAAGATGTCGTTGAGCATAGTCAAAGAGCAAACGTCCTTAAAACAGCACTTAAGACGGCCTTTTACTGCCCATCATAGCGTCGATTATTAATGGCGAAATCAATACTTTGATCTAGGTTTGAGCAAATGAGTGGCATGTAAAATGGTCACCTATTTGTTACGCGGTAATCCTCATAGTTTCCACAGAGACTTGACGGCGACATATTGGCCGCCAACGCTCAATGGTGCGCCAAGCCCAAGGTCAATCTTAACTAAGCCTTTCGCTGAACGTTCAGCTAAAAGCGCTTGCCCCATCACTTTTTTGAGCGCGAAAGGGTGTCGTTTGGGTTATCGATTTGCCAAAATGTTGTGATCTAAACCGATTCAGTCGAATCACTTTCAATAAAATGGTCGATCAGTGTTAAGGGCAAACTCACACCTGAAGTTACTGATCACAATCAAACCTAATTGTCAGCACTTTACCTAGAACAGAAATTCTTTTCTGCACTAGGCCTGCTATTGACTAAGGCTCAAGAGATTACGAAATCGTGCCATTCATTTGCATGCTTGTTGACAGGTAATGGTGCTGAGATGTCTGTAGATAAGTGTATGTACGCAGTCGCACAGACAGTGTGATCGACTGATGGCATCATTTGAAGTTCTGACCTTATCCCATAGTGTCATTAAACCGCCTCAGGTGCAGGAGTGACATGCCAAATGAATAAAACCTTAGTCATAGATTATTACACTGACATTCTTTGTGTTTGGGCTTGGATTGCTCAAAAACGTGTCGATGAACTTAATAAAAAATTGGCAAACAGCATCGAACTTCAATGTTACTACGTTGATGTTTTTGGTGATGTACCGACAAAAATAAACACCCAATGGCAATCAAAAGGCGGTTTTATTGGCTTTGCCGAGTACATACAACAGTCTGTATCTGCCTTTGAATACGCTCATGTAAACCCGAAAGTATGGACGCAAGTTAGACCCACGACTTCAGCCAATGCGCATTTGATGCTTAAAGCGATAGAGATTACTTATGATAAAAAGAAAAGTATCGATATGGCGCTAACGTTTCGAAGTGCATTTTTTGTCGATGGCTTGGATATTGGCAATCTTGACGTGCTCTATGATTTAGCTAACGCCAATGGACTTGACCTAAACGCCATCGATACCAGTATTCGTGATGGTTCTGCTATGGCGTCATTAATGGGTGACTATCAAAAATCAAAGCAACAAAACATTAACGGTAGCCCGTCTTTTGTGCTTGATGGTGGGCGACAAATATTGTACGGCGACGTAGGTTTTCGCGTAATTCTTGCCAATGTTGAAGAGCTTTTAAAGCATCCAACAGATGAGGCAAGCTGGTGCTGAAATGAGCGCGACTCGCTCATTGATGCTATCGATAGTGACATCGATCAGATGCCTGCTTAGCGATGAAGGGATTTTGGACCATTCGATACATAAAGAGAAACACGAATCCTAAAATCCCCCCTACAAGCACGTTAGACAAGAGCGACGATAATGTTAAGAGGTGATAAATGGTAGCCGAATCTATGTCTACGTCCACAGAATCAGCCACACAAGCGAAAACGGTTGCTGTTTTTGGTAGCGGTATTGCCGGACTAACGGCAGCGCATGAATTTGTAAAACTTGGCTATAAAGTCAAAGTGTTCGAAGCCAATCCTGATGCCGGTGGTTTTTTTAGAAGTGCCAGAAGAAAAGAAGATCAAGATATGCCTTCTGAATACTCCTGGCATGGAATGGGCCCTTGGTATAACAATTTTTTCGAACTCATCAAGGAAATCCCCTTTGATGAACACTCCAGTCTTTATGACAACATCCTTTCAAGGCCGGTAGTATTCGGCTTGGCGCCCAATTCAGGCACGGCGCATTTTGGTGATTCTAATTCCAAAAATGTCGATTTGGAAAACCTGTTTAGTATGACGACCAAAGAAAAATGGCTTTGGTGTTGGCTGATGGGAAAAGCATGGTGTTCAAATAATAGGAGCAGCCAAAAGTACAGCAACATCAATGCTAAAGAAGCTTGGCGCCCCTATTTAGCCGCTTCGACGCTGAGCACCTGGAGTTCCACTTTTGGCCCTTGGGTGGGTTCCGACTGGTGTCATGTTTCTTTCCATCATGTGGCGCATTTTTTTCGTAAACAATTAGTCACCAAGTATTCGTATCATCATTCAGGAGACAGTGAAGGCGGCCCGTGGGATCACACGGCGCGCGACGGTTGGCTGCTTCTGAACGGGCCCAGCAGTGAGGTTTGGTTTGATAAATGGGTCGATGATCTGAAGCAAAAGCAGGTCGAGTTTCATTGGCAGACCCCACTTTATCGTTTGAGTTTTGAGAATAACAGCATCACAGCGGCAGAGCTCGCCAATGGCGAAACCGTTCAAGCCGATATCTATGTCCTGGCACTGAATCCTTTTTCTGCGGCAGATATCTTGGCAAGAACCCCTGAGCTTGAAAATAAACCGCAACTTAATCTTTTTAAATCCTTGGTACAACAGGGGCCTCACACCCAAGTGTCTTTTAGAATTGGCTTCAAAGAAAAAATGTCTTGGCTGCGACAAAGATGCGCGCTGGTTATTTCAGACTCCGCCTTTAACCTGACGCTTTTTTCTCAGGAACAAGCGTGGGGAGAGTCGAGTTCTCTGGGGGACGATATTCAATCTCTGTGGACTGTCACCGCTTGCGTTTCAAAAGTCCCAGGCCCGGTTCATGGTCTTTGTTTGGAACAATGCACTGAGGAACAATTTCTTGATGAAGTGTTATTTCAATTAAAACAGAGTCATGCCCTAGATGAACTGGTGAAAAAGGCTAACGGCGGCAAAAGCTGGCAAGATTTTTCGATTGTAAAAATCACAGTTTGGCATGAATGGGCGTTTTCTCCTGAAGGAATAACATCGGCGCAACCCAAATGGGTGAATTCGACCAATACCCAGCAATATATGCCACAGCAAAAGACAACAATATCCAACCTTGTTCTTGCAGGCGCTCACACCCAAACGACCGCAGATGTGTGGAGCATTGAGGCCGCGGTCGAGAGTGGCAAGCTGGCGGTAAAGGTTTTTGAGCCGCAACTTAAGGTCATTCCACAGTCGAACTTTCTGGTGTTGAACGTCCTTGGGAAAATAGACGATGTGCTTTATTACTACAAACTTCCAAACGTGTTGGATGTTGGTTTAATCGTCATGGTTATGTTATCAATAAGTCTAATCGCCTTTGGGCTTGCCGGATAAAGAGTAGCTTATATAAAACACAAATAGCGGAGGACTTATGCATGACCATGAGGATAAAAAATCGCATTATCAAAAAGATAGCCTGACATTGGTCGGTGCTGTTGCGCTTGGCACTGGCGTTATGATTGGCGCTGGTATATTTGCCTTGACGGGCCAGATGGCCCAGATGACCGGAAGCCTTTTCCCGCTGGCATTTCTTTCGGCTGCGGTGGTTGTCATATTTAGTGCATATTCTTACGTCAAAATGTCCAATGCCTATCCTTCCGCCGGTGGCATAGCCATGTACCTGAAAAAAGCCTACGGCAGCACGGTGACAACCGCTTTTCATTCCCTGCTGATGTATTTTTCAATGGTGATAGCTCAGAGTTTTCTGGCGCGTACCTTTGGTACTTATACATTGCAGCTGTTTGGTATCGATGATACTAGCTTGTTGGTGCCGACATTGGGTGCCGGATTATTGCTGGTGGCGTTTCTGATCAATTTGTCCGCCAACAAGATGATCGAAGGTGTCGCGTCGGTGCTCGGCTTTATTAAGATTGGCGGTATCGTTTTGTTCGGTATCGTTGGCGTAATGGTGGCTGGCTCGGTAGAAGTCGATTTCTCAACAGTCAGTTCAGACGCTTCAACTTCTGGTGCAACAATCGCTGGTTTTATTGGTGCAACCGCGCTGGGTATTTTGGCCTTTAAGGGCTTTACCACCATTACCAATAGTGGCTCAGAGCTTATCGATCCTCACCGAAATGTAGGCCGAGCCATTATGATCGCTATTGCTTTGTGTGTGGTGATTTATACGCTGGTGGGCTATTCCGTCGCCAGTAACCTGTCACTTCAGCAAATCATCGAAACAAGAAATTACTCGTTGGCCGCCGCTGCAAGGCCTGCGCTGGGCGAATATGCCGTCTGGTTTACGGTTGTTCTGGCCATGTTGGCAACAGCAGGCGGTGTTATCGCCAGCATATTTGCGGTTTCGCGGATGTTAGCAATGCTGACCGATATGAAACTCGTTCCCCATAGCCATTTTGGCATGCCCGGTAGCATCCAAAAGCACACCCTGGTTTATACCGTCATTTTAGGTTTGCTGTTGACCATATTTTTTGACCTGACGCGGATTGCGGCTATGGGCATCATCTTTTATCTGATTATGGATATCGCGGTACATTGGGGGATCTTGCGACATTTGCGCCATGACATAGGTGCAAAACTCAGTATTTTGATCACCGCCATTATCCTTGATCTGATTGTTCTGGGTGGTTTTGTCTGGGTCAAGATAAACAGTGATCCATTGGTGGTCGGTGTCGCTGGTGTGGTCATGCTGGCTATTCTGCTTGTCGAAGTGCTGTTTTTAAGGCATCACCCTATCGAATCAAAAGACCACAAACACGGATAAAGTAAATAGTACGCCGCAGCAGATGGACATTTTGCTGTACTTCTCTGCTGCAGGTTAGCTTGGTCATTATACCGAATATTTTTTATGTAAACATTGGAGCTAATTATGTCAAAAAACGTATCAGATCATTTAGTCGAAATGCTGGTAGAAGCCGGTGTTAAGCGAGTTTATGCCGTGACTGGCGATAGCCTTAATCCGGTCAACGATGCTGTGCGAAGGGATGGCAGATTGCAATGGATCCATGTTAGGCACGAGGAAGCTGGCGCCTATGCGGCCTCTATGGAAGCTGAGCTCAATGGTATCGGTTGTTGCATGGGCAGCAGTGGTCCTGGGCATGTTCATTTAGTCAATGGACTCTATGATGCCAATAGAGCTGAAAATCCGGTTATTGCGATTGCTTCAACTATTCATACTGAAAAAATGGGCCTGGACAACTTTCAAGAGACAAGACCCGAAGCGTTATTTCAAGATTGTTCAAAATATGTATTTCTCGCCAATACCCCTAAACAAGCTGTCAATGGTTTGCAAACCGCGATTCAGCATGCCATCAGCAAGAAAGGGGTCGCTGTGCTCGGGCTTCCCGGTGATGTGGCTTCAGCAAGTCTGGAATCTGTGCATACGGCGAATAAAAACTTCTATACCCAACCCAGAATAACCCCAAGCCATGAACAGCTTCTAGAACTGGCAAACGTCATTAACGAACATGAAAAAGTAATGCTGTTTTGCGGCCATGGTTGTCGCTATGCCGTTGAAGAAGTGATGGCATTGGCCAAAAGGCTTAATGCCCCATTGGGATATAGCTTTCGAGGCAAAATATTTTTTGAACGTAAAGAAAATCCTTATGCCGTTGGATTAAATGGGCTGTTAGGCAATAAATCCGGTTTTGAAGCCATGCATCAAGCCGATGTCCTGTTGATGCTGGGCACAGATTTTCCATATAGTGAGTTCCTTCCCGAAAAATGCAAAATTATTCAAATCGATACTAAACCCGAAAAATTAGGCCGTAGAGCTAAAGTGGACTTGGGATATTGTGGTGATATTAAATCAACCCTTGAAGATCTTATGCCGTTAATTGATGTCAAAACGTCCACGGATTTTCTCGACAAAACCCGTTCACTGCATCAAAAAATTGAAGCTATCTATGAGAGCTATGTGGAAGAAAAGGGATCGGAAAAAAACATTCATCCAGAATATGTCGCTCATTTGGTGGATAAACTTGCCGATGACGATGCGATATTTACCGTTGATACGGGCATGAGCGCCGTGTGGGCCGCGCGTTATTTAAAGGCGGGAGCCAATCGTTATCTGACCGGTTCCTTTAATCATGGCTCGATGGCAAATGCCATGCCTATGGCGATGGGGGCAGGTTTATCACAACCAGACAGACAAGTGATTGCGTTTTGTGGTGATGGCGGTATTTCAATGCTGCTCGGCGATTTAATGACCATTAGCCAATATCAAATTCCTGTCAAAATCATCATCTTTAATAACCGTTCGTTAGCTATGGTGAAGCTTGAAATGCGGGTAGAAGGTTATATGGAGTGGCAGACGGATATGGTTAATCCTGATTTTATAAAATTGGCAGAGGCGATGAACATTGCTGCATGGGAGGCGACGGAGTCCAAAGATGTGGAGCTTGCACTGGCAAACGGATTCAAGCATAAGGGACCTGCGATAATCAATATTTTTACCGATCCCAATGCTTTGGCAATGCCACCTACCTTAAACTTTGAGCAAGTAAAAGGCTTTGCGGCATCGATGACAAAATTAATGGTCAATGGAAAATTTGCCGAAATAGTCGATACCACTAAGAACGATTTAAAATACTTACGGGAATTATGATAAAACATTATGAAGCAAGCTATTAGGTTCACCACAATCGTCCTGGTTATTTTTGTCGTCATTATCGGCATTATACTCTGGCCTTTAGCGGGTCTTATTGTTCTTGTAGCCTTGCTCGTGCTGCTTGGATTGTATGATTTATTTCAAACAAAACACTCGATACTGAGAAACTTTCCTGTTATTGGTCATATTCGTTACCTATTAGAAATGATAGGCCCAGAGCTGCATCAATATTTCGTGGAGTCGGATACTGATGGTAAACCGATTAATAAGAATCATCGCAGGTACATCTATGAGCGAGCCAAAGAGCAAAATCAAACATCCCCCTTTGGCACTGAGCTCAATGTATATGATGATAATTATAAATGGATGCAGCACAGCATCTATCCCGCTAAGAAAATGGACACACCGCCACGGGTTGTGATTGGTGGCAAAGATTGCCAACAACCTTACAGTGCTAGCCTATTTAATATCTCAGCCATGAGTTTTGGTGCTTTGAGCAAAAATGCCATTCAAGCCTTAAATTTGGGCGCTAAAGCCGGTGATTTTTTTCACGATACCGGCGAGGGCGGTATATCCGAATATCATTTACAAGGTGGCGATTTAGTGTGGGAAATCGGTACAGGGTATTTTGGTTGCCGCACAGAAAATGGCTGTTTTGATGCGGAAAAATTTAAACAAAAGGCCAATTGGGCGCAGGTGAAGATGATTGAAATTAAACTCTCACAAGGTGCCAAACCCGGCCATGGAGGAGTACTTCCCGCAGCCAAAAATAATCAGGAAATTGCTGACATAAGAGGCGTTCAACCCCATACCGATGTGCTTTCACCTCCCGGCCATTCCGCTTTTAGCAATGCAGCAGGGTTATTGCAGTTTGTTGAGCAATTAAGAGTGTTATCCAACGGAAAACCTGTCGGCTTCAAACTTGCTATAGGCAGTAAACAAGAGTTTATTGAAATATGTGAAAAAATGCTCGAAACAGGCATCAAACCCGATTTCATCACTGTGGATGGCGCAGAAGGGGGAACGGGCGCGGCACCTATCGATTTCTCAAACTATGTTGGTATGCCTTGGGAAGATGCACTGCTTTTTGTCGTGGATACGCTCAATACCTACACGCTCAAACAAGACATAAAAGTGATTACGGCGACTAAGATATTTACCGCTTTTGATTTGTTTAAAGCCCTTTGTATCGGGGCTGATGTGTGTAACTCCGCGCGGGGCATGATGCTGGCTTTGGGTTGTGTTCAGTCCTTGAAATGCAACACCAATGAGTGTCCTACAGGCGTCACCACAAATAACCCCAAATTAGTGCGAGGTTTGGTGGTTGCAGAAAAATGGCAAAGGGTCAGGAATTATCACCAACATATGTTGGACGATTTTTTGCAACTAATGGCCGCTTCGGGTTGTCATTCACTTGAAGAAATGAATCAAAATTTAATTTACAGGAAGGTGGATAAGCACTGGCTTTCCTATGCTGAAGTGGTAAAAGCCCGCTGATTTTTATGGATCATGCCGCTCCAATCGCCGTATCGTTATAACAGAAGCCGGGTCCACGCCTGCCAATATACTATTGGCAGGGATATTACGTACAACAATTGTCAGTGACGGAGACTATTAGTCACTCGCGAGGCTCTGCAAAGCATTGGTGATCTCACTCATCCGCGCCGCCGTGACTTTACCATGAACCTGCGAGATCAGATTACCGTTCTTATCCAAAACAACAATGACCGCCTCTTCGCTATCGGATGGAACACCCAAGGCGCTTTCCATGATTTGTGAGTTGAGAATCCAGGTTTGATCGTGATAGCGCTGCGGCACTTGTTCTTTGGCGCGGCCAATGACATCTTCTTCCGACATAAAGAAGGGTAAATTGACAGCCAGTACGTCGCGAACCCGATATTTACTATGATCTATCTCTGAGCGCAATGTGTTAACCCACTCCCGAGTGGATATTGCGGCATTGCGAGACGGCGTAAGTATCAGCAGTGTCGGTTGACCTATCAGTTTGTTACTGTCAACTTTTTCGCCGCTAAGCGCCGTCGCTGTAAATGACGGCCATGGTCCATCGCCTGCGACAGCGGTCGGCCCACATAGGGTTAGTATTGCAAGTAGGGTCAGTTCAGTAATGTGTCGGGATACTGATCCCCAAAGTGTTGTCGGTATCATTGGTCTGGATATCATAGTATTCCTCTGCTCAGTGGTAGGTGCGCGAACAAGCAGGCTAAGCCAGATCCAAACACAGAAGGCGCAGCATTCACGAGATTCCTTGTTAAATCATCTTGGCTCTCATGTCTGACGAGTAAGCATCACATATACAATATGCTATTGATGACATTTCATCTGTTCGCTAGCGAACTTTCTGCCAACCAATGACCCTATTAGATTTGCAGACGCCATTTGTGGGTATGTGTTCTATCGAACAGACCAGCCAAATGCCAGCGCGCAAGCTGTAATTATCAGGACTTGCCGCAATGATCTTTTCCTCGGGCTCGGCAGGTTTCATCCTCATCATACATAACAGGATATCTAGCTTATGCTTTTCGAAACGTTTTCTAACCGCTCGCTACAGCTAGCCAATCGCATGGTAATGGCGCCGTTGACACGCAGTCGGGCTACGCCTGAGCACATGCCGAACGCGCTGATGGCAACTTACTACGGCCAACGAGCAACGGCGGGACTGATTATTACCGAGGGCACTTCGCCCAGCCCCAACGGACTGGGTTACCCACGCATTCCCGGCCTTTTCGATAGCGCTCAGATGAATGCATGGCAGGCAAGTACTTCAGCGGTACACGCCCAAGGCGGTAAAATCTTCTTACAGTTGATGCACTGCGGTCGAGTTGCGCATGTTGACAACTTGCCGGCAGGTGCCGAAATACTCGGGCCTGATGCCGCGGCATGTCCCGGCGAGATGTATACCGACACCCTAGGCATGCAGCCCCATAGTACGCCCCGCAAAATGACCGAGGCCGACATCGCTCATGTGGTAAAAGAGTATGTGACGTCGGCAAAACTCGCGCTGGAAGCTGGTTTCGATGGTGTCGAAATACACGGCGCCAACGGCTACCTGATTGAGCAGTTTTTGAATCCGCTAATCAACCTACGCAATGACGGTTATGGCGAGAGCATTGAAGGCCGCAACCGACTCGCGCTGGAAATTGTGGCTGCGACAGTGGCTGCCATCGGTAGCGACCGGGTCGGCATCCGGCTCTCGCCTTATGGTGTGTTCAATGGCACCGGTGCATTCCCTGACATAGAGACGCAGTACCTGGCATTGACCAAGGCGCTTTCCTCGCAGGGACTTCTCTATATCCACTTGGTTGATCATTCATCCATGGGGCGCCAACTGTACCTGCCGACTTCAAGCTCAAGCTGCGCGCTGGTTTCGATGGCTTGTTTATCCTCTCAGGAGGGTTCGATCATCAAAGTGCTGAACAGGCGTTACGCGATAAACATGGCGATCTGGTCGCCTTTGGCCGCCCGTTTTTGGCTAACCCTGATCTCGTCGCTCGGATGCGCCAAGGTGCCGAGCTCAACACGCCAGACGAAGCGACTTTTTACGTACCTGGCGCCAAGGGCTACACCGACTATCCCACTCTGGCGACGTCACAAGAACGTTAACGCCAAAAGTCATCGCCGAGGCCGCACAAATTCAGTAGAAACTTGCGGCGCCCATAAGACCAAATTAAAACAGGATTTTACTATGACCTACAAAAGCATTAATCCTAATAACGGAACAATCTTGAAGACCTTTGATGAAATCAGTGATGAACAGCTTGAGATCAAGCTTGCCGCTGCGCACGCCTGTTACCAAACATGGAAAAACACCAGCTATAAGCAACGCGCCGCTATTATGACCAAGGCTGCTGAACTTCTGCATGCGCATACTGATGACTATGCCAAACTGGCAACACTGGAGATGGGGAAGCGAATTGATGAAGCCCGTGGCGAAGTGAATTTCAGTGGCAAAATCCTCAGCTATTATGCAGAGCACGCGGAAGCGTTTTTAGCTCCAGAGAAACTTGACCCGGAACATGGTGAAGCCCATATGGAAAGCAGCCCGATAGGCGTGATCTTCTGCGTCGAGCCGTGGAACTTTCCTTTTTATCAACTTGCTCGTGTCGCTGGCCCGCAACTGATGGCGGGCAATGTTTTGGTGGTGAAACATGCCAGCAATGTGCCCCAGTGTGCAATTGCCTTTGAGCAGTTGCTGATTGATGCGGGCGCCCCAGAAGGCCTGTACACCAACCTGCTGGTTTCGCACCAGCAGTCTAACCAGGTTATCGACGACCCGCGCGTCAAGGGCGTGGCACTGACGGGTGGTTTTGCCGCTGGCAGAAGCGTTGCCGCCCGAGCAGGGCAAAACCTCAAACCCTCGTCGATGGAGCTCGGTGGCAGTGATGCGTTTATCGTGCTTGATGACGCAGATCTCGACAACACTATTCCATGGGCTGTGTGGGGGCGTATGTACAACCAGGGACAAACCTGCTGTGCTGCGAAACGCTTTATTGTGCTCGATTCGATTGCTGATAAATTCATCGACAAGTTTCAAACCGCGCTTGAACTTCAGCAACCTGGCGATCCGATGGACGAAAAAACCACCAAGGGGCCGATGTCGCAAGAAGCCGCTCTGGTTAATATTTTGAAGCAGGTCGATGATGCTGTAGCCCATGGGGCTAAGGTGTTAATGGGCGGCAAGCGTATCGATTGCCCGGGATCGTTCATGCAGACCACGATACTGACCAACATTGCGCCAGGCAATCCTGCTTATCGCACTGAGTTCTTCGGCCCAGTCGCGTTAATTTTTCGGGTCAAGGACGAAGCTGCGGCCATCGCGCTTGCCAACGACTCAGACTTCGGACTTGGTGGGTCGGTGTTTACCGAAGATGCAGCTCGTGGCAAACGCGTCGCCAGTCAGATTGATACCGGCATGATGTTCATCAACAATATTGATTGGACCGATGCCGCGCTGCCGTTCGGCGGCGTCAAAGATTCCGGTTATGGCCGCGAACTCGGCGAAATGGGCATTCAGCAGTTCGTTAATAAGAAGTTGGTTCGCACCATTTCGATGGCAGCACCTGTGTAACGGTTGCACATCTAAGGGTTAGCAAAATGAAAATATTAATATTTCACAAGCAATACCCTATAAGGCAACGGCATAACATGGCGAACGCGCATAGTCACCTAAGATAGCGACATCACTATTGAGGACTCAAGTAAATCAATGGGGTAGGTGGCTATGGTTTCACAATGCTATGATTTCATAATGCTATGGTTTCAAAATATCATGGCTTCACAACACTGGGTTTGAATGAAATGAAATGAAATCAATTCATTTCATTTCATCTTAAGCGTCTAGTTGTGAAGCCGATTAACCTTGCTTGGCGGATATCGAAACGGCATGACGATATTCTATAAGGCTAGGGTGATTTATGTTAAATCACAAGATAGTCGCTTATCTGTCAAGACGTCAATGAGTGAAACTTAGCATAGATATTTTAGTTAATAAGTTTCTAGTCTATCGGTTTCAGTTTTTACCACGGCATAACATTCGCAGCACAGGGTTTCGAGTTTTTGTCTGTTGGTCACGGTAATTTGGCCGCGCTTATAGTTGATTACCCCAAGTTTTTGCAGTTTACCGGCGGCTTCAGTTACGCCTTCTCGTCTGACGCCTAACATGTTGGCGATCAACTCTTGGGTCATAGTGAGATTGTTGCTAGCCAGTCTATCAAGTGATAGCAGCAGCCAACGACAAAGTTGCTGATCGATAGAATGGTGTCTATTACATATTGCCGTCTGTGCCATTTGGGCCATCAGTGCTTGGGTGTAACGTAATAACAATTCGCGAAGGTTTTGATTATCGTTAAATTCATCGAACAATACTGATGCGGACAATTTATAGGCTCGACCTGCGCTTTGTACTATGGCGCGATTTATGGTGCTGCCTCCCCCCATAAACACCGCAATGCCCACTAAACCTTCATTGCCGACAACAGATATATCTGCCGATGCCCCGTCTTCGAGAACGTTCAGTAAAGAGACAATACTATCGATGGGGAAATAGACATTTTCAAGGTTTTGACCAGCTTCATAAATAACTTTACCTAAGGGCAGTTTTATTATCTTTAACTGCGGAAATAAGCGCTTTTTTGTCTCTTCAGGTAATGCTTTAAGTAATGCGTTCTCATTTGGGTCAATCATTGATAACCTTTTTATATTAAAGTGAATCATTCACCACTAGCTATGAAATTTCCTATGTTATTGCTTTTATTCAAGATTGCATAATGCTTAAGTAATCTCATTATCAATATAACAGAGTTTGTTGAATCGAGTAGGGTAAAGTGCATTGCTCAGCGTCATTAGCGTCATTAGCTATCACTGCAGGCAGTGGAGCCATTATTTTCCGTGTAAAAGCTATTGCATCTTGGGTGGTATTTATGGATATCGACAGGAAATTTAGTGAGGGCAGATAGTAAAAAAGGTCTTTGCAAAGCTGCGTTTCGCTCATAGGAAAGAGACTAAACAACAGCCTACAGCGATTACTTTGAGGCAGAAAGTCAGCGACTAAGGCTGCTATTTTGTGAAGATGAATGGCATAAAAAGGCTGAGCAGCAAAGTGATGGCAAGAGCCATTTTATAGCGGCTAGACAGTCGGCCTCACCGCCGGAGTTAGTTAAGTTTATGTGCTTTAAGTTTAGGTGCAGTCTGATGCAAGGTGCACTTAGCACCTGACTTTTTCATCTACTTATAACTCACATGTTGAGGTGCTTTGGCTGATATTTGCCATTTATTTATTTTGAATATCATCAAGTGCCTGACGAACTTCATTCAAAATTAATCTGTTTGCCAAGTCTTCATCGATATCGGGCACATCCCATCCAAAAATAGCGCGATATTTCTCAATCAAATTGTTGACGTCATCGATGATATCGCTGCGATGGGCCGCTAACTCTAATTTTTCTATGTCAGTCATGCTAGTTCACCTTAAAAATGTATAGATAGATTTAGATTAGGCTAGTATTCGTGCTTCTTCAGTGCGACACCGAACAGATTGAATAGGAAATTTGGTGCAAGCTGATAGTTATTCACTCTATTAGCAAAGCAATGACTTATTGTTTGCTATCTTTAATCTGGAGCAAATACATCATGTTATATACACTGAATGATTTAAAAAGTTTAGCTATTCACGCCTCTGATGGCGATATTGGATTAACTAAAGATTTTTATTTTGATGACAAGCATTGGGTCATCCGATACTTGGTGGTGGAAACGGGATCTTGGTTATCAAGCAAAAAAATATTGCTTTCACCCATATCAATCAAAGAGTTTAATCAGCAGCAGAAGACGCTTACTGTCACAATCTCAAGAGAGCAGGTAAAAAATAGCCCTGACATCGATAGCGAAAAACCCGTCTCTAGGCAGCATGAGGTCGATCATATGGAATATTATGGTTACCAACATTACTGGGGGAACACAGGTATTTGGGGAAGTGAGCCCAGTCCTAATATGATGTCTCCTGGTTATTATAGTGTCGCGCCAAAACCAGATAACATAGATAACTCAGAAATGTCCGCAGACGTCGATGCTGCATTATCACGGGATGATGATCATCATCTGCGCAGTAGTGAGGCCGTGACGGATTATCACCTTGATGCGATAGACGGTGAATTGGGTCACTTACAAGGTATGTTGATAGATACCGACACTTGGGCTATTCGTTATTTGATTATTAACACCAGTAATTGGTGGTTGGGTCATCTAGTTTTGGTTGCGCCCAAGTGGATTAAAGAGGTGAGTTGGCCTACCTCTAAAATTTATGTAGATATGACGCAGCAGCAAGTGAAAGATGCACCCACCTTCGACCCCTCAGTGCCTTTTAGTCTTGAACATGAGCAAAATTTGCAAACTCATTATGGTCGTAATGATAAATAACATTATTACTTCTTCATCAGGGCTTTGGCTGGTGTGTTTACGTGACACATTTAAATAATTTCAATGTGAAAATATAGGCAATCTCAGTTAGCCATTGCGTGTCTATTGGCAATTAACTTTTATTAGTATGTGAAAATACAACACTAATTTACATTTAATACGAGGGCCTTAGGTGCAAATTACTATCCCTTGGTCGCATTTTAAAATTAAAAAGTCATTGATAATCAATGGCTTTTTCTTTATAGCATTTGAACAATCATATTCTCAGGCCAAAAATGGAAAACTGAGACATATGTGCCCGCTTTTGATAACAAGATGTTGAGTCACAAATAACACCTATTAAACCGCATGGCATTGGTCGTTAATTGACTGACTCTTAGTTTTCTGCGGATATAACATCTTCCTACTGACCAAACCGCGCGATATCGCCATCGGGCGTGCTGTGGTCGATAATGATTAGCCCCGGTTTTTAGGTTATTTCAATTTAATCATGCTGACTATTTAAAGGCAGGGTTTGTCTCAGCTGCTAAGTGACAAACTTCATATTTCTGACTCAATATGTGTACAGGTGGAGTGATAATCGACATCTGGAATAGCACAAGATCTATCGCAACCTCATCGCTAAATCATTATGTTATTGACTCAATAAGTGGGTTTCATGGTTGATTTTGAGTATAGATTTGATGTTGAAAGTAACGAATTTTAAAGAGATATTATTTTCATCATTAATTACAGCTTTGGCATGAATTACCAACCTTTTCACTACTTAAATATCACAAAAATACAACTTAAGTTGCTGTTATAAAATAAAAATAGCCAAACTTAGACTAGCTCGTTTTTGGCAGGTATGATGAATGAACATAAGGCGTTACTATGCCCAAATTGTCTTGGATAAATTATGAACAAATCAATATCTTGTATCGCCGTTTTGGTTTTACTCACCGCGGCTTGCTCTGAAGCCCCGAAAGAAGACATTGCAGCTAGTACGAGCCAAGTTCAAACAGATGTTGCCAATCCTGTGCCTGTGGGTGACAGCAGTCAACATTCGCTCGATTGGGCAGGTAGCTATGAAGGTGTGTTGCCTTGCGCAAGTTGTGAAGGTATACAAACCCTAATGACACTTAAAGCTGATAATAGCTTTGTTGAGGAAACTGTTTATTTGGGCAAAGACGAGAAAATTTTCAAACTGATTGGCAAAGTGACATGGGGCGAGCATGGCCAAAAAATCATCTTGCCAGATGGCACACAATATCTAGTTGGTGAAAATCAGCTGATCAGATTGGACACTCAAGGCAATAGAATTACTAGTCAGCTTGCTGCTAATTATGTGTTGAAAAAGAAACCATAGCAGCGGGTTTATATCAAGAACTGAACATCGCACTTCAGTTTGTGGTAATGAAAAATACGCTAGCCTCTAAAACATTAAATATTAACAGCTCAACCAGGGAACGGTTATCAGACTCAGACATGAGTAACTCTTATCGATATTGACGATATCAATTCTAGTTTGGGCTGTACCGCAATATGACATATTCAGCTAAAGCGTGACTTTGAATCCACAAGTACCAAGGATCCGCTATCGAGATTGCTCACCCACTTAGTCGTCAATGGCGTTAGGTCAGTACGAATACTAAACAGACTGATGGAGTTCAGTTTGAAATATACATCTATTTCAACGCTAAGTCGGTGTGCTTATTCAATGTAAATCTAACTAAGTATTGATACTTAAAAGCGCTGACGGTTGTCGATAGTCCTTTCTACAGTGGGTGTTGAGCCTGCTTCTCTTAATCACTATGCAATCTAAAAGCCAACTAAATACAAGGTGTTCAGCAATCATAATGACATTTACCAACTTGAGATCAAACGCTCAAAATCAACATTTTCCGCATTAGCGTGTAAATTTATTACTGTATTATTGTTCTGTAATTACTATTTTTGATACAAAAAAATCTTTTAAGTAACATTCCATAGTGCATTTATCTTATAACGATGCATTGCCTTTTCCAATTGACTATAAGAAGTATTCAATGAAAAGTATCAACACTCTTACGACAGCCTCAGTGCTGTTACTTATTTGCAGTAGTCCAGTGCAAGCCGATAATTTCTCTGCTGATAACTACCTGTTTGGTGATATTGGTGGTATTCGCAGCCAGATGCATAATGCTGGTGTTGACGTTAGCTTAGGTTATACCTTTGAAACAGGTGGCAACCTAAACGGTGGACAACGTCATGCGACTAGCTATGCCGACCAAACTGTCCTTGGTGCTAATTTCGACCTCGAAAAATTACTTGAACTGTCCGGTGCCAACTTCCACGTTGCGTTAACTAATCGAGGTGGGCAGAGCCAAAACATTAATGATAAAGCCGAAATTGGCCAATTAATGCAGTCAATAGAAGTGTTTGGTCGTGGCCGAGTTACCCGTATTTCAGAATTTTACTATGAGCAACATTTGCTTAGCGGTGACCTCAATATCAAATTAGGCCGAATGAATGTGGGCGCTGAGTTTGGCGATTTTCAGTGTGAATTTGCCTATCTTGGATTCTGTGGTTCGCAAGTTGGTAACTTTAATTCAACTATATACAACTGGCCTATCAGTCAATGGGCTGGTGTTGTTAAATATCAGCTCGCGCCAGAGTGGTATGTCAAAACAGGTATTTACCAGATGAACCCAAGCTGGCTTAAAAACAGCCAAAATCTTAATTTAGGCAGTCCTCACGGCACTTTGGGGATGACGATTCCTGTTGAACTTGCTTGGATGCCGAAGATCAATGGCTTACCGGGTACTTATAAACTCGGTTATTGGCATGATACCGTTGGCGGGGAAGACCTTTACTACAATGAAGAGGGTAACCCCTTGATTATTGATGGCGGTAAAGCACGCCAACATGACAGTAAAGATGGGGCTTATTTTGTTGCTGAGCAACAAGTGACTTCTGTTGGTGGTGATTTTGATCGTGGTCTTAGTGTGTTCTTTATGGGGACGTTAAACGACCAAGATATCACTACTGTTGATCACTCTTTGGCATTAGGTGTTAATTATCAAGGTCCATTTGCAGCACGTGCAAATGATAAGTGGGGCTTAGCCGCAACCTATTTACATGTAAACGATAGTTTTGCCGATAGTGCACATTTTTACAATAATAATCATGTGCTTAATATGCCTGTCAAAGACACTGAGACGGTAGTTGCAAGCTATTATAAATTTCAAGTCACTAAATATGCTGCTATTCGTCCTGAAATTCAATACATCATTAATCCAGGTGCTATCAGTGAAAATGACGATACTTGGGTGGTGACACTTAAAGGTGATATCGCATTTTAAGTAAGGTTCAAATGGCAAGTTATTGTCAGAGTCACTTAATTGAGTGCTAATAAAGAGATTGCCGTTATATTAAGTTTTTCGATTTTATGAAAAATGAGTGAGTGAAATCCACATAAAAGGATGGTTTTTAACCTTTATCGATGGTTTGAACTATTTAGGATGTTGGTAACAATTAGGTAATTTTGTTACCGACATCATATCTTGGAGATCTGATTGTGACATCACATCTTAGCTTTGTTAAATTGATGTCTGATCACTCACGTAGTCACCTCGACTATTCGAGGTTTCAACCAAATAGTGTAGTTATTCCTACAAATTAAGGAGTGGTAATCGTTGGTCTCCTTAATAAGTACATTAAGTTGTACTAATAGTCTGATTGATATTGGAATAGTGAGTAAAAATGTAAGCAGCCGCTTTTTTACTTTACCTATTCCACTGCAATAAATAAAAAATACACTAATATTATGCAGTTAAGTGTTTAATTCGGAGTTCCAATGAACAAAAAAACTTCAACCACTATTCAGTTGCTCGCCCCTTTCACAGGAGTTTGCTGTCCACTGAGTCAGGTTCCTGATGCCGCATTTTCACAAAAGATGGTCGGCGATGGTCTAGCGATAG
Organism: Shewanella sp. SR43-8; assembly: GCF_014163775.1. Classification (NCBI taxonomy): domain Bacteria; kingdom Pseudomonadati; phylum Pseudomonadota; class Gammaproteobacteria; order Alteromonadales; family Shewanellaceae; genus Shewanella; species Shewanella sp. SR43-8. The sequence continues at coordinate 238,621 of NZ_JACJDX010000010.1, forward strand.
ACCCCATTGAAAACATACTTCACGCGCCATGTGATGCCACTATTAGTCAAATACACCCTTCAAAGCATGCCGTGACCTTATTAACTGCCACAGGCATTGAGATTCTGGTTCATATAGGTGTCGACACCGTTAAATTGAAAGGCGAAGGTTTTAAGGCTTTGGTTAAGGTGGGGGATGTTGTCAAAGCCAAAACGCCACTCATTGAGTTAGATTTAGATAAAGTAGGTTGTAGCGTCAAAAGTTTGCGTACAGTGGTACTGCTTACCGATATGACAAGAATTATTAACTTAACTCCGACCATGGAAAAATGTGTTAACGCCGGAGATTTGTTGTTTAGTGCTGAGTTAGCTGCGGCAGGGGAAGCGGTAACAAAGTCAGATGACATGATAAGCTCAGACCCTATCGTTGTCATTAATCCAACCGGTATTCACGCTCGTCCCGCTGCCGCCATCGTTACCGCGATTAAGTCATTTGAATGTGACGTGATGATTGAAAAAGCAGGCAAGCAAGTCAATGCCCGCAGTGTGGTTGGTCTGATGGGGTTAGACATCGCTTTTGGGGAGCAGATTGTTATTCTCGCTAAAGGCAAAGATCAACAAGCGGCAATCGCGGCATTAGCTGAGGCGATAAGCTCAGGTTTAGGTGAAGAGGGCGCAGATGCATCACAGGTGACTAACAAGGTTAAAAGTGATTTTGATCCTTTTTCCGAGCCGTCACTGCTACTGCAAACAAGCCAAGATCCCCGTCAGTTAATTGGGGTAGAGGCATCACCAGGTCAAGTGAGAGGGCGTTTATATGTGATTAACGCTGAGGTGCCTAAATTTGACACTTTTGCTGATGATGCACAGGTTGAGCAAAACATTCTTGACGATGCGATGAAAATAGCCGATGCCACTTTGGCTGAGTTAGTTGAAGAATTACAACGTAAAAATATGGGGCAAAAAGCCGATATTTTTGTCGCTCATCAAGAGCTAATGTCAGATCCAGATTTGTACGACGATTGTATTATTGAGTTACAACAAGGCAAGTCAGCCCCGTATGCTTGGAGTAAGAGCATCTGCCGCCAAGCCGATAAACTTGCTGGGATGGATAATCCCTTGTTGGCTGGACGTGCAACGGATCTTATGGACGTCGGCAACCGTGTCTCACGGATTATGGCGGGATTATCTCAAGACACGATTCCTACTGATCTCCCTGAAAATACTATTCTAGTCGCTAAAGATTTAACCCCTTCTGATACCGCAAAACTTAATCCTGCATTTGTTAAAGGCATCTGCACCACATTAGGTGGGGCATCGAGCCACAGTGCTATTTTGGCAAGAGCAATGGGCATTGCTGCTATGGCTGGCGTTGAAGCTAAGATCATGTCCTTGCACGGTACCGAGGTATTACTCGACACCGCTAAAGGCTACCTATTATTGTCGCCAACCGAAGCTGAAATGACTGAATTGAACGTCATTAAAGATGCTGCGGAAGAACAAAAAGCCTTAGCTTTTGCGCAAAAAGATGAAACAGCCGTGACCTTGGATGGAGTACGGTTTGAAATCGCCGGTAATATCGCCAAAGTCAGCGATGCCCAGAAATTAGTCGACATGGGTGGTGAAGCCGTTGGCTTATTACGCTCAGAGTTTCTATATCAAGATCAATCTGTTGCTCCTTCAGAAGATGAACAGGAGCAAGTCTATCGTGCGGTACTGCAGACCTTAGGCCAGCGACCACTGGTGGTGCGCACGTTAGATGTCGGCGGTGATAAGCCCTTAGCGTATTTACCTTTGCCTAAAGAGGATAACCCATTCCTTGGAGAGCGAGGGATCCGGGTTGGTTTAGATAAACCGGCAGTCTTACGCCAACAAGTACGAGCCTTATTGAAAGCGGCCGATGCGGGTAACTTACGCATTATGTTCCCTATGGTGGCGTCTTTGTTCGAGCTTAAGTTAGCCAAACAAGTGGTAAAAGAAGAAGCCGAAAAATTGGCGATTGATATCAGTGGTATTCAGATTGGTATCATGATTGAAGTGCCATCAGCTGCTGTAATGGCAGATGTATTAGCTGAGCATGTTGACTTTTTCTCTATCGGTACCAACGATTTAACTCAATACACTTTAGCGATTGATCGTGGTCACCCTAAGTTGGCTGCCATTGCTGATGGCTTACACCCAGCAGTATTACGCCTTATCGATATGACCGTTAAAGCCGCGCACGCCAAAGGTAAGTGGGCTGGTATTTGTGGTGGCTTGGCTGGCGAAAAAGATGCAGTGCCTATATTGGTTGGTTTAGGCATTGATGAATTGTCCGTGAGTGTGCCTTCGATCCCTGAAGTGAAACATCAAGTACGTCATCTAAATCAGCAAGCTTGTCAGCTTATCGCTGCTAAAGCGATGAGCTGCGCAGATGCCAAAGATGTTCGAGCATTAATGCGAGATCCTAATACGCTAATAGCTGTTAAAGGCGAGATCTAAAAAGCGTTGATCACTTGGTTATCTATTGAAATTTCTAAGGTTGTATTATGACATCTAAAACAATAAAAACAGCTAAGCCGAAGAAGGCCATGATGAGTGGCGCATTTTCGGTGTTACAAAAAGTGGGTAAATCGGTTATGTTGCCGGTTTCTGTATTACCTGTCGCGGGTATTCTGCTAGGTGTTGGGAGCGCAGGTTTTAGCGTATTACCCGATATCGTCAATGTGTTAATGGTCCAAGCGGGGGAAGCTATCTTTGGCAACATGGGATTACTTTTCGCCATAGGTATTGCGTTAGGTTTTGCTAAAAATGATGGTGTGGCTGCTATGGCGGCATTGGTTGGATACGCCATCATGGTTAGAACCATTGGTGTACTTGAACCAGGCACAGATGTCGGGGTGTTTGGCGGTATGATTGCAGGTGCAATTGCGGCTTCGACATTTAACCGCTTCTTTAAAATTCAATTGCCTTCTTATCTGGGCTTCTTCTCTGGTAAACGAAGTGTACCTATTATTACCGGTTTTGGAGCGATTTTTGCTGGCGTTATCTTATCGTTTATTTGGCCTCCGATAGGCAATGCTATTGCTGCATTCTCTCATTGGGCGGCATATCAAAACCCAACATTAGCCTTTGGTATTTACGGTGTGGTAGAACGCTCGTTAATTCCAGCTGGTTTGCACCATGTATGGAACGTGCCTTTCTTCTTCGAAGCGGGTAATTGTGTTGACAGTTTAGGGAAACCGGCAACAGGCGTACTGACATGTTATTTGCAAGCAGACGATGCTAGCCGAGCTGCGGGTAATGGTTTTGGTCAATTAGCCGGCGGTTACTTATTTAAAATGTTTGGTTTACCAGCTGCTGCAATGGCGATTTGGCATACTGCGCGCCCAGAAAATAGAGTGATGGTCGGCAGTATCATGATTTCGGCGGCGTTAACTGCATTCTTAACCGGGATCACTGAACCTATTGAGTTTGCTTTCTTATTTGCGGCACCGTTACTGTATGTTGTGCATGCATTAATGGCTGGTTTTGCTTATGTTTTAGTGAATATGTTGGGTGTGGTTCATGGAACCTCGTTTTCGCATGGCTTAATCGATTTCCTTGTTCTTTCTGGTCACTCGCAAAAAATCTGGTTATTGGTTGTTTTAGGCCTCATTTATGCTGTGCTGTATTACATGGTATTTAGATTCTTAATCTTAAAGTTCGATTTGAAAACGCCTGGACGCATGGATATTGAATTAGAGGTTGTATCAACACAAGGAACGGAAAGAGCGCGTAACTTTATTGAAGCCTTTGGTGGCCCTGAGAATTTAACCAATGTTGATTCTTGTATCACCCGTTTACGTATGGATGTGGTTGATACCAGTAAAGTGGATCAGGCGAGATTGAAGCAACTCGGCGCTAGTGGTGTGTTGATTTCAGGCAATGCCGTACAAGCAATTGTGGGAACTATCGCCGAAGTGTCACGCACTGAAATTGATGAAATGCTCGCTTCTGGTGGTTATGTTGTTGCTGGTCCTGTGGCAAGCACAGAAACGGATGCCGTTAACATTACGTCTAGTGATCGCCAGCAAGCGCTTGCCATTCAACCACTTTTAGGTGAGGTCAGTTCATGTCGCGCTATTGCGGATAACCGTTTACGCCTTGAAGTGAAAGATGCAAGTCAATTAGATAAGACGGCTTTGCAAGCTCAGGGAATTGAAGCCATATTGGTATTAAATCCGAATTTAGTGCATTTAATTTTTAATGCCAATACTGCGGGTATCGCCAATGTATTGAACGAGACTTTTGCCGATTAAACCTGAGGTTCAAGCCATTAATAATGGTGTTTTTTACCTGTAACGGTTAAATCAGTGTTTACGTCCTCAAGCGCCTATTGATAGCCAATAGGCGCTTTTTTAGTGTGGTGCCTACCGTTTAGCCTCACTTATCGCATCTCTTATCTCGAGTGTTGAACGTACTATATTTACGTTTCACTCTCTAATTGACTCAAGTGCTGCTTAATCAGCGCTATCATTGCTTGCGCGGCAAAAGACAAATGTTTTTGCTTCCGCCAAAACAATGATAATTCCCAGCGTAAGTCTTCACTTGCTAAAGGAATATTGACAACCGCGCCAACTCGGTATCGTTCGGCAATAATTTTTGGCAATATCATGACTCCTGTGCCAGCGGCTACCAGGGCAATACCAAAATCAGCATGACTGACTCGAGTGATATTTGTTGGCTTAAATCCCGCCTTTGCACACGCTTCAAGTACCAGCTCATATAGGGCATATTCGGGTTCAAACATCACTTGAGCCAATAGATTAAGCTCACTGAGTTGGAGTATTGATTTACTCGCGAGCACATGGGCCGAAGGCAATACGACCACCATTGAATCATTACGGACGCGAATACCATCAAATTCATCGTCAAAATCAATGATGCCTGTTGCAAGTTCAATTTCATCTTTATGTAAGGCCACTGTTTGTTCAATCCCGCCGCGCACCAGTAACTGCAATTCAACGTTAGGATGTAGCTGCCTAAATTTTGCTATTACTGGAGCAAATAATTCGGCGCTGCCTAAAGGAGCTAAGCCTAATTTAAGTAAACCGCCACTTAAATTTCGCAAATGATCCAGCTCGGTTATCATCAGTTGGCGACCTTCTAACAAAGTAGACGCATGGCGATAAACAACTTGCCCTGCTTCAGTTAAGCGGATCTGAGAGCCGCGTTTTCCGCGCTCTAGTAATACCATATCAAGTTCTTCTTCAAGCAAGCGTATTGCCTTTGAGAGAGCGGGTTGAGTAACAAATGCCGCATGACACGCTTTAGCGAAACCACCGGCGTTAACAACCTCAGTGAAATAGTGCAGTGCTTTAAGATCCATATGCATAACCAAAAGTGATTCAATCAATCATTAATATTCATTTTTTTTATGAATTAAGCAAGAGTAAACTGCTCATATCAACTAAAAACACCCAGTGTGAAATCAAATGTTATCTTCATTAAATACCCATAGCGCCTTTTTAAAGTGCCAAACAACCTTATTCATTCAAGTGAGTGGTCTGTGCCTATTTGCTTGGTTATGTCAGTGGGCTGCTCAATCTGTTGATTCAATTATTCCTGGTAGCGTTATAGGCTTAGGCATTCTATTAGTCTTATTGTCATGCCACTGGGTACCCGAAAAAATCGTTAACCAAGGTTCAGCATGGTTAATTGGTGATTTATTGCTATTTTTTATTCCGCCAGTTGTGGCGATTACCAAATATCAATTAATACTCGAAAGCTATGGTGCTGAGCTGATTATATGCATGTTACTGGCCAGCACTAGCGTGTTATTAGGCACGGCATTTATCGTTGATAAGTTATTTAAGTTTGAACGTAAACAAAGGTTAAACAGCATTACATCACAGCGCTTACACCTTAAAGAAACTCCGCTCAATTTTGAATACAATAGGTAGTAGCATGAATGGTTCATTATTAGGCTTTTTGTGTTTGTTACTCACATTGGCAGGCTATTACTTTAGTAAGCGACTTTATCTACGCCGGCAACGTGTTTGGTTTGCTCCGATCATAATGGCACCGACGATTATTTTGCTGACCGTAGTAATATTTCAAATCCCACTGGCTGACTACTTTCAATTTACCCATTGGCTACCCGCGTTATTGGCTCCTGCGACTATCGCGTTTGCGGTGCCCATTTATCGGGAGCGCGCATTGATTAAGCGTTACCCATTAACCATCAGTATCGGGGTGATAGTGGGGTTATGTTTGGGCGTGGGATCGTCATGGTTGATTATTCAATTTACCCATATGCCGTCTGAGCTGTCTAAAAGCTTGATTGTTAGATCGGTTTCAACTCCGTTTGCGATAGAGGCCACGAGCGCATTTGGTGGCATACCGGAATTAACCGCGATGTTAGTTTTAGTGACAGGTATTATGGGCATGCTGATTTGCGATCCCCTTTTTAAAGCTGCGAACATAAAAAGCAGCTTAGCCAGAGGGATTTCTTTAGGTGCATCAGCACATGGCGCTGGAGCGGCTAAAGCGAATCAAATTGGACGGGAAGAAGGCGTTATCGCCAGTTTAACCATGATTTTTACCGGTATTGCCATGGTCATTACCGCGCCCTTATTTGCATTGCTTTTTTAATCGCGAGTGTTTGGCTTTGTATATTGAAATCACAACAGCCCAAACCGTAGGCTTACAGGTCGTACTAGCTAGTGATTTTATGGAGTCTAAATGTAAATTGATGATTCCCCAGAGCATAGGGTTAGCCCGATAAAGCATAATACAAATGTCGAGTTGATTAGCTTGTCGGGCTCCGAATTACTTGATGTCAATTGGAAGCGTGATGGTCATCATGGTTCACAAAAAAGTAATCTTGTATCTGTGTAGTTAATTAATATGACCTTAAGCCTCATTTAAATTATGGGGCTTTTTTGTTTGTTGCTAAGACATTCGGGTAACTGTGTGCTGGTCGTTAATCGCTTAATCGCTTAATGGCCAGTGGTGTATATCGTGGCCATATGGCGATATCGTTGGGATGACAAACGATAATCAATATTCCAAAAACGCTGGGCTATCAATAAAGGTGTTGAGTGGGTTGCTCCATAGTCAGACAACTTTTTATTATTACTGCCAATCGTTGTAGTGTGACGCAATAGTTGTATTTTAGTCGCAACTATTGATGGTACTATTTATTGTTAAGCTGCTCAGTAAAAACTAGATGGATTACTATGTTAAACGTTACCTCATTCTGATGTATCATTGACCACAGTGCGGCAAAATATATTGTTAATAATTAGTCGTATACGTGTTTAGTGCTTACGAGTGTTGTCTGGATATAGGATTTATGTGATGTGGTTTCAACGAGAGATAACACTTAAGCCTCACCGGCGTGGATTTCATTTAATCACCGATGAAGTGATTGCGAAGCTACCACAGCTAAGAGATATCAAGGTTGGCTTATTGCATGTGTTTATTCAGCATACTTCGGCATCACTGGCCATTAACGAAAATGCCGATCCGACAGTGCGTGGTGATATGGAGCGATATTTTAATGTGCTAGTACCAGAAGGTGCGCCATACTTTGAGCATACTTTTGAAGGTGAAGATGATATGCCTGCTCATATCAAGTCGACCTTGATTGGTTCTAGTCAGTCTATTCCAATTACCAACGGACGATTGAACCTAGGTCTCTGGCAAGGGTTATATTTATGCGAGCATCGTGATCATGCTGCGGCGCGCACGATAATTGCGACGCTTCAAGGTGAATGATTATAAAGGTTAAATTGTAATGCTTAGGTAACAAAGCTGTTTGTTTTATATGCATCTTTTGCGGTCAATGGTGACTTTGCTTGTGTAAGTAAATGTAAAGATGTTAAATTCATTCAGATAAGTGAGATGAAATGAATGTAACTTTTAGCTGCGAAATATTGATATAATATATTTGCAAATAAATGTTTTATATATAAAAAATGGCCCTAAAATTCAAAAATGAATTACGCATAATAATAGGTGGGTTAACGTGATATCTGTATATTTGGTTGACGACCATGAACTCGTGAGAACGGGGATCCGTCGTATTTTGGAAGATGAACGCGGTATTAAAGTCATCGGTGAAGCGCCAGATGGAGAAACAGCAGTACAGTGGTCTCGACAGAATGAAGCCGATGTCATTTTAATGGACATGAATATGCCGGGTATGGGCGGCTTAGAAGCTACCCGTAAAATTTTACGTTATCAACCTGATGCAAAAATTATCGTGTTAACGGTGCAAACTGAAGACCCATTTCCGACCAAAGTGATGCAGGCGGGAGCTTCTGGTTATTTGACCAAAGGGTCAACATCACCTGAAGTGTTGCGTGCTATTACCCAAGTAGCCCGTGGTCAGCGGTATTTATCGCCTGAAATTGCTCAGCAAATGGCGTTGAGCCAATTTAATCACTCTGATGAGAACCCATTTAGCAGTTTGTCTGAACGTGAATTACAAATCATGATGATGATTACTAATGGCGAGAAGGTGAATGACATTTCTGAAAAATTAAATTTAAGCCCGAAAACCGTCAATAGCTATCGTTATCGGTTATTCGCTAAGCTTGGGATCGGCGGTGACGTTGAGTTAACCCGTTTAGCTATCCGTTACAAAATGCTTGATACAGGTTCATTTTAGTCAGGAATAGTGTATTCCTCGCAACGCATTAAGTAGCTTTAATCATGTCCAGTGGTTTTAACGCCAAATCTTTTTTAAAAAATGTTACCTCAGCACCTGGTGTTTATCGTATGTACGATAAGCGCCAGCAGGTTATTTATGTTGGTAAGGCCAAAGATCTCAAAAAACGCCTGACTTCTTATTTTCGAGCTAATATTGCCAATGTAAAAACCCAAGCTTTGGTCTCACATATCGATCATATTGATGTAACCGTTACGCATAGCGAAACCGATGCGTTATTGCTTGAAAACGATTACATCAAACAGTACATGCCTAAATACAATGTGTTGCTGCGTGATGATAAGTCTTATCCGTATATTTTATTGAGCGGCCATAAGCATCCTCGATTGGCATATCATCGAGGTCCAAAGCGTGAAAAAGGCCATTATTTTGGTCCTTATCCCAATGGCGGCGCAGTGCGTGAAAGTTTGCACTTAATGCAAAAACTGTTTCCTATCCGCCAGTGTGATGATTTGTACTATAAATCGCGTTCTCGTCCTTGCTTACAGTATCAACTGGATCGTTGCAGTGCGCCTTGTGTGGGGATTGTCAGTGATGAGGAATACAGTGAGCAGGTCAAATTAGCCAGTTTATTTTTACGCGGCAAAGACAAGCAAGTGATATCTCAGCTGGTGGCGAAAATGGAAACTGCTGCAATTGAGATGGAATACGAACGAGCGGCTCAGTATCGTGACCAAATTACCGCATTAAGACGCGTAGCAGAGCAGCAAGAAGTGTCTAATCATAAAGGTGATATGGATGTCATTGGTGTCGATTACGCCTCTGGTATTGCCTGTTTTCATCTATTGTTCATTCGCGACGGTAAAATCTTTGGCAGTCGTAGTTATTATCCTTCTGTACCAGCAGAAACTGAAATCGAAGAAGTGCTGTCGTCATTTTTAGGTCAGTTTTATTTAAACGCGGATATCCAGCGCACTATTCCTAAAGAAGTCATTCTCAGCCATCACTTTGATGGCATAAAAGAGTTGGAAGCATCGATAGAGCATGCACTGGATAAAAAGTTTGAGTTAAAAACCCAAGTGCGCGGCGACAGAGCTAATTTCTTACGCTTAGCGATGACCAATGCGAGTAATGCTGTTGCCACTAGGTTGTCGCATAAAAACACGGTTGAGCAACGATTCCAATTGCTTGAAGAAGCACTTGAGCTTAATGAGCCGATTAAGCGAATGGAATGTTTTGATATTAGCCACACTATGGGTGAAAGCACGGTTGCCTCCTGTGTGGTGTTTAATCGTGAAGGACCACATAAAGCCGATTATCGCCGCTACAACATTACCGGCATCACAGGGGGAGATGATTATGCCGCGATGGAACAAGCAATCAGTCGTCGCTTCGACAAAATTGATAATAATGGCAAAATACCTGACCTAGTCTTTATTGATGGCGGTATTGGTCAATTAAGAGTGGCGCAAACGATTGTCGATGAGAAGTGTGTCAATATCGACCATCCACCGTTACTCATTTGCGTGACCAAAGGTGAGGGCCGTAAAGCAGGGCTTGAAACCTTTATAGTTGGTGGCAGTGAGCAAAGTTTTGATATTGCGAGTGATTCACCAGCATTTCATTTAATGTTGCATATTCGTGATGAGTCTCATCGCTTTGCGATTACCGGACACCGTAATAAACGTCAGAAAACGCGTAACACCTCAACCTTAGAATCTATCGCCGGCGTCGGACCTAAAAGACGTAAAGCTTTGTTGCAACATTTAGGTGGAATACAAGAGGTGAAGGGCGCTAGCGTGGCAGAATTGACAAAAGTTCCCGGAATTAGCTTAGAAATGGCACAAACAATTCATGATGCATTGCGAGGGGGCTAAAATTAAGGCAAGATTGGCGCTGCTTCTGACAAATTGGTCTTTTTATGCCGTTTAATTTACCTATTGCACTGACATTATTCCGTATTGCTTTGTTACCTGTATTCATCGCGGTTTTCTATTTACCATATTCATGGGCACCATTTGTTTCGGCATTTATTTTTTGGCTGGCCGCTTTGACCGATTGGTTAGACGGCTACGCTGCTCGTAAACTCGGCCAATTAACCCGATTTGGGGCTTTTTTAGATCCTGTAGCTGACAAAGTGATGGTGTCGACAGCACTAGTGTTGTTGGTTCAGCAAAATGACAATGTGTATTTAACCTTAGCTGCATTATTTATGATTGGCCGCGAAATTGTTATTTCAGCCTTGCGTGAATGGATGGCTGAAATAGGTAAACGCGGTGTTGTTGCGGTGTCTTGGATCGGTAAATACAAAACAGCCACGCAAATGATCGCCATTATTGGATTAATTTGGAAGCCTACACCTTGGTTAACTGATGTGGCTTATGGGTTGTTTTATATTGCAGCTGCGCTGACGTTCTGGTCGATGATGAGTTACATTTCAGCAGCTTGGAAAGATTTAACGGCAGAATAGCGTAATAATAGTTCAATAAGATTATTTAGTGTGCAAACAGTCAAAAATGCATAAATCAATAATTGACACACGAGGTTAATTCGGTAGAATGCCACCCCGTAGACAAGTGATGAGTCAACAACAAACCCTAGGGTGCGATGTTAACCAACACGATTTATGAATAGTTAGCTCAGTTAGATAGGTTGAAAATGATACCTTTCTTTTTGGTGTAACGAAGCATAAAAATGATTGAATACGCGACATTAGCTCAGTTGGTAGAGCGATACCTTGCCAAGGTATAGGTCATCGGTTCGAACCCGATATGTCGCTCCAATTTCTTATCTTATCCGATGGATTTGAATTTGGTTAAAGATGGCGCGATGGCAGAATGGCTATGCTACGGATTGCAAATCCGTCTATCTCGGTTCGACTCCGGGTCGCGCCTCCACAAAATTGCGTTTAATGGTTACTTTTAGTAGCGGTTAAAACAACACTTT